>JBERSB010000133.1:0-6561 GCA_041236755.1 Luminiphilus sp.
TCGCCGCAGCGCACCACCAGCCGCGCGCGCCGCAGCACGTCGAGCAGCGTCGTGCGGTCGACGTCGTGCTTCGGACGCACGGCCAGCCCACGGACCAGGCGCCCAGCCGGGATGTCGCCGTACCACACCGACGCCCAGCCCTGCTCGTCCAGCTCACCTGCGGCCGCTGCTGCGAGCGCGTCGGCGTGGGCCGTGAGCTGATCGGGATGGAACGGTTCGACCGCTGCACCTCGGGGCAGCTGCGCGACGTCCGCCAGGTAGTAGAGGTCTCCCTGGCTGGACGAGACCACGAGGTGCCGGCCGAACAGGATCGGCAGGTAGACGTTGCCGCCGCGCGCGCGCATCCCCGCGAGCGGCTCGGGCACGCCTGCGAGCCGGCCCGAACACAGCTGCGCGAAGTCCACGCTCCAGACCCTCGCGCCGTCGACGTCGAAGTGGATCGTGCCCGACGGGTTCGCCGACCACAGCCGCACCAGGCAGCCCGGCCCTTCGACGTCGACCATGACGTATTCGCGCGCCGCACCGTCGCGCTGCTCGACGCGCAGGTAGTGGCCCCGGTCGTTGTTGGCATACCAGGCCGCGGGCTCGCCGGGTCCTCGGTCGCTCCGGCGGTCGTAGCTGCTGAACTGCACGCAGCGCTCGTCTGCCGTGGGCGCCTTCCAGAGCCAGTCGACCCGGGCCTGACGGCGCAGCATCTCCGGCAGGTCGATCCGGGGCGTGGACTGGCAAGGCAGAGCGGCCACCGCCGAGCAGGCGAGCGTCCAGAGACGGATGCACGTGCGCATGCGCCCACGTTACCTCGATGCATCGCCATTGCGCACACAGCCACGATCGCGACACTGCCGGTGTGCGTCTGCCCGCTGCCGTCCTGCTCTGCGCTGCCTGCGTGACGGCCCAGGCCACCTCTCCCCAAGCGCCGACGCAGCGAGCAGCCACAGCGCCGAGCCGAACGGCGCCCCAGCAGGATCCCAAGCCCTACGACCCCTACCGCGGGATGGACCCCAGCGGGCGCATCCCCAAGCCGCCGTTCCCCGAGGACCTCGCGCGCCCCGAGCGCTGGCGCTACACGCCGCCGGCGCGCATCAAGCCGGGCGGCGTGCTCGACCGCTTCTGGGTCAGCTCGTTCGTCAGCCCGATCTTTTTCCGGGAGAAGGACGTCGGCTTCGGCGGCGGCGTCGCCGTCACGGACATCGACTTCCTCGGCGACAACTTCCGGCAGTTCGGCAACGTCGTCGCCACCTACTCCGCCGAGGGGCAGCAGGCCTACCGCATCAACTGGTCGGAGTGGCTCAACCACCGGACGCTGCCCAACGGCGGGATCATCCGGGAGGAGCGCGGCCGCATCTACGCGCGCAGCGGCTACTCGCGCACGCTGACGCGCCGCTACTTCGGGCTCGGCAGCCGCACGCCCGAGAGCAACGAGACCAGCTACACCGAGGAGCTGAGCCAGCTCGGCGTGGGCGTGCGCCTGCCGGTCCCCGACGACGGCGGCGACTGGCTCGCGCGGGTCGACGTCGACGCCATGCACCACGGCCTCTCGAGCGGCCGGGTCCAGGCGGTGCCGAGCACCGACCAGTTCCTGCCGGCGTTTCAGCAGGCCTTCGCCCAGGGGGACGGCGTCGACCAGCTGTGGGTCACCAAGCAGTTCGCCTGGGACACCCGCGACAGCCTCTCGCAGCCCTACCGCGGGGAGCGCATCGGCGTGTCGGTCGCGACGGCGTGGCAGAGCGGCGGCGAGTGGGGTGCGGTCGTCGGCGTCTACGCGCAGAAGGTCTTCCAGCTGCGGCCCTTGTTCCACCGCGGCGCGGTCGGGCTCGAAGAGAACCCGCCGACCGACGTGTTCGCGCTCGGCTGCTTCGTCCAGGACACCGTGGGCTCGCTGCCGTTCTACAGCCTGCCCACCCTGGGCGGCACCGAGACCCTGCGCGGCTTCATCCAGAACCGGTTCACCGACCGGGCGGCCGCCCACTTCACCGCCGAGTACCGCGCGAACCTGATCGAGCGCGGCGTCGCTTTCAGCGACACCGTCCGCATCGAGCGGATCGGACTCGCGCTGTTCTACGACGTGGGCACGCTCGCCTCCGACTGGGACGCGCTGGACGACGGCCGCTTGCTGTGGAGCTACGGCGCAGGCCTGCGCTTTGCGTTCAGCCGCGAGGCCGTCTTCCGGGTCGACCTCGGCTACGGCGACGAAGGCAGCAACTTGACCATCGCGTTCGGCAACACGTTCTGATCGCGCGCGCGGCCCGAGCGATCCGGCAGGCGTCCGACGTGGCGTGACAGATCGCGGCGGATGCGCCACAATCGAAGGCCCCGAGACCCCCCTCATGCGCTTGCCCTACCTCCCGCAGCTCGTCCTCGCCGCCTCGCTCTGCAGCGTCTACGCCGGCGCGCAGGAACAGACATCGCCCGTGCGCTTCGGCCGCGACATCCGGCCCCTGCTCTCGGACCGGTGCTTTCGCTGCCACGGCCCGGACGCCAACGAGCGCGCCGCCGACCTGCGGCTGGACCGCCGTGAGCTCGCCGTGATGGACCTCGGCGACGGCGCTGCCGCGATCGTGCCCGGGGACCCCGACGCCAGCCTGCTGATGGCGCGGATCCGCAGCCACGACGAGGACGAGCGCATGCCGCCGCCCGAGGCGAACAAGCCGGCGCTGACCGAGGCCGAGGTCGCGCTGTTCGCCCGCTGGATCGAGCAGGGCGCCGACTACGAGGGCCACTGGGCCTTCACCCTGCCCGTCGCCGCAGACGTCCCGGCGGGCACCGACCACCCGGTCGACGCGTTCCTGACGCGTTCGCTCACGCACGCCGGCGCGCAGCTCTCGGCGCAGGCGGACGCGGCCACGCTGTGTCGCCGCCTCTACCTCGTGCTGACCGGACTGCCGCCGACGGTCGCCGAGCTGGACAGCTACCTCGCAGATGCGTCGCCCGACCGCTACGAGCAGCTCGTCGAACGCCTGCTCACGGTGGAGCCCTACGCGACCCGCCACGCCGAGCACCTCGCCAGGATCTGGCTGGACGCCGGCCGCTACGCAGACACCAGCGGCATCCACATGGACGCCGGCCGTCAGGCGTGGCTCTGGCGCGACTGGTTGATCGACGCGATCCGCTCGGACATGCCGTTCGACCGCTTCGTCGTCGAGCAGCTCGCGGGCGACCTGCTGCCCGACGCCACGCCGTCGCAGCAGGTGGCGACCGGGTTCCTGCGCAACCACGTCACCACCGACGAAGGCGGCGCGATCAACGCCGAGTACCTGGTCGAGTACGCCGCCGAGCGCACCAGCACGGTCGGCAGCGTGCTGCTCGGCCTGACGGTCGGGTGCGCGCGCTGCCACGACCACAAGTTCGACCCGATCAGCCAGGAGGACTACTACCGGCTGTTCTCGTTCTTCAACAACAACCAGGAGCCCGGTCTCTACAGCCAGTCGCGTGACGCGAACCGCGCCCTCGAGCCCAACCTGCGCGTGCCGAGCGACGACATCGCGAAGGAGCGCGACGAGCTGGCCGACAAGATCGCCGCCGCCAAGGTCCTGCGCGACCAGATCGACCCCGACGAGCAGCGCCACTACGCGGAGTTCCTGGCGAGCACGCGGTCGGGCCTCGGGCTCGCGTGGAGCCGGCCGGAGCTGCTCTCGGCGTCGTCGTCCGGCGGCGCGACGCTCACGCCGCAGCCCGACGGCTCCGTGCTCGGCAGCGGCGAGAACCCCGACCGCGACGTCCAGACCTACCACCTGACGACCGACGCCGCCGACCAGCGCTGGCTCTGCCTGGAGGCCCTGACCGACCCGTCGCTGCCCGACGAGCGCACCAGCCGCGCGAGCCACGGCAACACCGTGCTGCAGCACGTGCAGCTCGAGGTTCGTCCGCGCGGCGGCGCCGACGCAGCCTGGCGGGTCGTGCCGCTGGTCTACGCGATGGCGGACATCGAGCAGCAGAACGGCGACTTCACGATCGGCAACGCGCTGCTGGACGACGGCCAGGGCTGGGCGCCAGCCGGGCACCAGGCACGCGGGCCGCGCACGGCGTGGTTCCTCGCAGGCGAGCCGTTCGGCGACCAGGCCGGCGCAGAGCTCCGGGTCACGCTGAAGTACGACAGCTCCTACACCAAGCACGTGTTCGGCCGCGTGCGCTTCGCGACCAGCGCGGCCGACGAAGAGGGCCTGCGCGCGGCCCCGCTCTGGGCGAGCGGCTACAGCACCTGCGGCCCGTTCTCCGCCAAGAAGGGCGAAGACTTCTACGCGACCGCGTTCGGCCCCGAGGGTGCGAGCAGCTTCGAGCGCGGCGCCAAGTTCGGCGACAAGGCCTGGGCCTACCGCAAGAACTTCCGGCAGGACGCGACCAACGGCCTCAGCAACGGCGTGCTCGCGGAGTACGTCGCGCAGCGCATCTGGTGCCCGACGACGCGCAAGGTGCAGTGGTCGCTCGGCAGCGACGACGGCTTCCAGCTCTACGTCGACGGAGAGCTCGTCAAGGAGCGCAAGGTCAACCGCGCGGTCGGTCTCGGCCAGGACACCGCCGAGGCCACGCTCGGCCCAGGCTCGCACCTCGTCGTGCTCAAGGTCGTGAACACCGGCGGCGCCGGCGGCTTCGCGCTGCAGACGACGCCGCTCGACGCCGAGCTGCGCGGCGACCTCGGCCTCGCGATGCTCCCCGACCTCGAGCAGGACGCGCTGCGCAGCGAGAAGCTGCTGCACGCCTACCGCAGCGAGCGGTCTCCGGTCTATCTCGCGCGCGCGGCGGCGCTCAAGGAGCTGGAGGACGCCGCGGCGGCGCTGGAGCAGTCCGTTCCGATGGCCATGGTCATGAAGGAGCGGGCCGAGATGCGCCCGACATTCGTGCTCTCCCGCGGGGAGTACGACAAGGCCGACGAGTCGCGCCCCGTCACGCGCGAGCTGCCGTCGATGTTCGGCGCGCTGCCCGAAGGCCTGTCCCGCGACCGGCTCGGCCTCGCCCGCTGGATCGTCTCGGACGACAACCCGCTGCTGCGGAGGGTAGCGATCAACCGCCTGTGGGAGTTCGTGTTCGGCGTCGGGCTGGTGCGCACCAGCGAGGACTTCGGGATGCAGGGCGAGTGGCCGAGCCACCCCGAGCTGCTCGACTGGCTCGCGGTCGAGTTCGGCGGCCGCGGCCACTCGGTGCGCTCGATGCTCCGCCTGATGGTGACGAGCGCGGCCTTCCGGCAGCAGAGCCGCGTGAGCGACGCCGCTGCGACCGACCCCGACAACCGGCTGCTTTCCTGGTTCCCGCGCCGCCGACTGACGGCCGAGGCGATCCGCGACCAGGCGCTCTACGTCAGCGGCCTGCTCGTCGAGCAGGCGGGCTGGCCCAGCGTGAAGCCCTACCAGCCCGAAGGCCTGTGGCGCGAGGTCGCGATGCTGTCCTCGAACACGCGGACGTTCCGGCGCGACGGCGGAGAGGCCCTGTGGCGCCGCAGCCTCTACACCTACTGGAAGCGCGCGTGCCCGCCCCCGAGCCTGCTGACGTTCGACGCGCCGACGCGCGAGTTCTGCACGATCCGCCGGTCGACGACCAACACCCCGCTGCAGGCGCTGGTGCTGTGGAACGACGAGCAGTTCGTGGAGGCCGCGCGCGAGCTGGCGGCGCGCGCCGTGCGCGGCGCAGCCGACGACGGCGCTCGGCTCGCCTGGATGTTCCGCACCGTGACCGGACGCGAGCTCGCGGGACGAGAGCAGGCACTCGCCGCCGAGACGCTGGGCGCGCTGACCGCGCGCTACAAAGCCGACCCTGCAGCGGCCACCTCCCTGGTCGCGGTCGGTGACAAGGCTGCCCCCGACGACGTCGAGCCCTCCACCCTCGCGGCGTTCACCGTGCTGGCGTCTGCGTTCCTCGACCTCGACGCGACCCTCTACATCGACTGACCATGACAACTGCCAAGGACATGCAGGAGCTCTGCGCCGCGATGTCGCGGCGACGCTTCTTCCAAGGGGCGGCCGCGACCGGACTGACGGGGATGCTCGGCAACACGGCGCTGTCCTCCAGCCTCGCCCTGCCGCGCCCGGCCGGCGCAGGAGGGCCGCACTTCGCGCCCAAGGCGCGGCGCGTCATCTACCTGCACATGGAGGGCGGGCCGAGCCACCTGGATCTGTTCGACCACAAGCCCGACCTGCACAAGCTCTACGACACCGATCTGCCCGACTCCGTTCGCAACGGCCAGCGGCTCACCGGGATGACGTCGGGGCAGAAGCGGTTCCCGGTCGCGCCGTCGATGTTCCGCTTCGACCGGCACGACAACGGCGGCGACGGCGTCTGGATGAGCGAGCTGCTACCGCACCTCGGCAGCGTCGCAGAAGAGCTGTGCGTGGTGCGCTCGATGCACACCGAGGCGATCAACCACGAGCCGGCCATCACGTTCGCGCAGACCGGCAACCAGCAGCCGGGCAGGCCGAGCTTCGGCTCGTGGGCGAGCTACGGCCTCGGCAGCGACAACAAGGACCTGCCGACGTTCGTCGTGATGATCACGCAGGGCTTCGGCAACATGCAGGCGCTGGCGGCGCGGTTCTGGGGCAACGGCTTCCTGCCGAGCGAGCACCAGGGCTGCAA
>JBERSB010000134.1:0-4121 GCA_041236755.1 Luminiphilus sp.
CCCGCGCAGGCCCACGCGCCGCTGCACTGGGCGGACCGCTGCGGCCGGCACCTCTGGTGGCGGTTCTGGGGCGACCTCTACGGCGTCTCTGGCCTGCTGCTGGTCCTGCCCGTCGCGCTGCTCGGGCTCGCGTCTGCCTGGTTCGGATGGGTGGGGCTCGCGCAGGGGCGCGACGGCGAGCCGGCGTCGTAGACGCGCGCGCTCCGGTCTCGTCGAACGAGCGGGGCGGGGCGGCGGAGCGATTCGCCGCGTCGTCGGTAAAGCCGCTGCCACCGGCAGTTCGATGAACGGGGTGAGGTCCCCGGTCCATCATGATCCCCCTGCTGCCCGCACTCCTGGTCTGCTTTGCGCAGGCTCCGCAAGAACCCGTCGCGACGCCTGAGGCGCCTTCGTCGTCGGTCCGGCTCGACGTCCTCGAGCTCAAGAGCGGAGACGAGCTGGTCGGCCGGATCACCGCCGAGCTCGACGCCTACGTGCAGATCGAGATCGCGCAGGGGGCGACCATCGGCGTCAGCCGCGCCCAGGTCGCGGCCGTGCGCCGCGAGGCGCGCGAGGCGCCGTCGCGCGCCGCCGTGGTGCGTCCCGACGACGCGTGGTTCGTGCTGCACGACGCAGACGGTCGGTCCGTGGGCTGGCTGCACACGGCCATCACGACCGATCAGGACGGCGCGTTCTCGGTGCACGAGGAGTACGAGTTCGTCAACGGCGCGCGGCGCTACCAGGTCACCAACCAGTGCTCGGCCGACGCGTCGGGTCAGGGCACCAAGTGCTACTTCCGCGAGCGGGTCAGCAGCCCGCGCCTGTCGCGCCAGCTGCCCGTGCAGGACCCGCTGTCGAGCGCGGATCGGATCGAGGACGAGAGGATCGTCGAGGCCGTCGCGACCGGCGACGTCCTGGTCGTGACGCGCCTGGACACAGAAGGTCGGCGCGAGCGGCAGCTGCACTGGTCACACGGGTCGACGTTCCCGCTGCTGGCGCGCGCGCTCGCGCGGCAGGGCGGCGGACAGATCGGCCCAGCGCCGATGTTCGACCCGCGCCACGAGGAGCTCGTCACGCGGCGCGTCGACGGCTCGGGTGCGCGGCACATCCTCGTCGACGGGGAGCGTCGACGTCTCGGCGAGGTCGACGTCGCGGGCGCGGACGGCCGCAGCCTCGGCCGGCGCGAGTGGCTCGGCCCGGACCGTCGCGTCGTGCGACGTGAGCTTGCGGGCCCCGCGCTCGTCGCGGTGCCGAGCAGCGCCGCCAGCGCGCGCGCAGCGGTCGGGGTGACCAAGATCGACAGCGCCGTGGTCGCCGAGGCCGACGGCCGCTTCGGCATCTGGGTGCCCAACCTCACGTGGACGGCGGTGCAGCCGCTGCCCGCGGGACACCTCGCGCTGCGCTGTGAGGTGCACGGCGCCGAGGTGCGGCTGTCGCTGCTGGACCACCTCGAAGCGGGCACCATGCTCGACACCGCGACGGACGCCGTCGCCAACTGGCTCGGGCTGCTCTACCCGCAGCTGCAGGTGCAGGGTCGCCGCCGCGTACAGGTCCGCGGCCGCAGCGCGATGCGCATGCAGGCGGCCGACCCGCGCGCGCGCGAACGCGCCACGGTCGACGTCGTGCCGTTCGGCGAGCAGTTCCTGGTGCTGATCTGCCGCGCGCCCGGAGCTTCTTGGGACGAGCTGCGGCCCGACTTCGCGCTCGTGCGTCGCACGCTGGAGCTGGACGGGGCGGCCCTCAATCCGGAGCCGACTGGCCCGCTAAGCACCGAGCGCGGCGGCCGCATGCGTCCTCCCGTAGGCCCGGTGCCGGCACCCGTGCCCGCGTCCCGCGTCGCGCGCGCAGACGCTGAGCACAAGGTGCGCATCCCCAAGTAGGTGCCAGCGACGGCCCGGCATCGGCGACGGGCCTGTACCAACGAAGGCGGCTGCGTCCGCGAACGCGGTGCCGTGTCGGTCAGCCGACCCGCAGCGCGCCCGCCTGCAGCACGTCGTGCGCCTCGATCCGGTCGCGGTCGTCGAGGTCCGCGAGCGTGCGCGCCACGCGTAGCAAGCGCAGCCGTCCGCGGGGGCTCTGGCGGTGCCGCCGCACCAGGTCCTCGAGCGCGCTCCAGGCCTCGTCGTCGGCGCGCAGGCTGCGCTCCAGCAGCCGCCCTGCCAGCCGCCCGTTGCACACGAACGAGCCCGACGGCGTGCGGTTGCGCCGCAGCTGGCGCTGCCGGGCCAGCAGCACGCGCTCGCGCAGCGCGGCGGTGGTCTGCGACGGGTCCCGGTCGGCGCGCAGCTCGGCTGCGGTCAAAGAAGGCACCTCGACGCGTAGGTCCAGGCGGTCGAGCAGCGGCCCGGAGATCTTGCTGCGGTAGCGCGCCAGCGCCGCGGGGGTGCACGTGCAGGGCCGCGCGCGGTCGCCGAGGTGGCCGCACGGGCACGGGTTCATCGCCGCAGTGAGCAGGAACTGTGCCGGCATGGTCACGGTGCGCAGCGCGCGACCGACCGTCACAGCGCCGTCCTCCAACGGCTGCCGCATCGCCTCGAGCACGTCCCGCCGGAACTCCGGCAGCTCGTCCAGGAACAGCACGCCGTGGTGCGCGAGCGTCACCTCGCCGGGACGGACGTCGGCGCCGCCGCCCAGCAGGCTCTGCGCCGAGCTGCTGTGATGCGGCGCGCGCAGCGGGCTGCGGTCGCCCGTGGGCAGCGGCAGGCCTGCTGCCGCGTGCACCTGCAGGACCGCGAGCCGCTCGGTGCGGCTCAGCGGCGGCATCAGGCCCGGCAGGCGGCGCCGCATCGCGCTCTTGCCGGTGCCGGGCGGCCCGCGGAAGACGAGGTTGTGTCCGCCCGCCGCGGCGACCTGCAGCGCGAGCTTGGGCGTCTCGTGGCCGCGGATGTCGCCGAGGTCCACGTCGTCCGTCGCGGACGGCTGTCTGTGCGTCGTCGCCGCCCCGAGCGCTGTCGCCACGGGTGTCGTCGCCCCGGGTGTCGTCGCCCAGGGTGTCGTCGCACTGGGTGTCGTCTCCTCGAGTGGCGTCGCGGCCTCGAGCTCCCGCCGCCCCGCGAGCCAGTGGATCGCGTCGGCGAGCGTCCCCGCTCCGTAGACCAGGAGGTCGTCGACGACGGCGCAGGTCGCGGCGTCCGACGGCGAGCAGACCATCGCGCGCGCCTGCTCCTGACGCGCCGCCAGCGCGACGCTGACGGCGCCGCGCGCGGGGAGCACGCGGCCCTGCAGGCTGATCTCGCCGAACGCGAACAGCCCGCGCGCGCGCCCGGGGTCGAACAGGCCGGCCGCGCCGGCCAGCGCGAGCGCGAGCGGCAGGTCGAAGCCGCTGCCGCGCTTGCGCAGCGAAGCGGGCGCGAAGTTGACGGTGACCACGCCGCGCGGCGGCGGCAGCTCCAGCGCGCAGAACGCCTGCAGCACGCGGTGGTAGGCCTCCCGCACGCACGCGTCCACGAGGCCCAGCATGCGCGGCGCGCCGTCGCCGGCGTGCCGGGTGGTCGCCTCGACCTGCACGGCGACGGCGTCGACGCCCTGCACCATGCCGCAGCCGATCGTGATGGTGGAGGTGCGCACGCACCCCTGGGCGCGCGCGCGGCCGGCGGTCGCAGCGATCTCGGCGCGGCCTACCAGTCGGCGGCGGCGGCGAGCGCGGCTCGCTCGGCGAGCGCGCCCTGCAGCTGACGCGCATCGCGCAGCGTCAGGTCCGGGATGCGCGTCGGGCTGCCGCCCGCGACGTAGACCGTCAGGTCGGCGAGACCCAGCAGCTGGCTGACGAGGCCCTGGCGCACGACCACGGCCTGCACCTTCGCCGTCGGCACGCAGGCGAACGTCTTGCCGATGACGCCGTGCTGCAGGGCGAAGAAGTCCTCGCCCCGGGCCCAGGCCAGGTTGCGCCAGATCAGCGAGCCGAGCACGGCCCAGAGCGGGACCAGCGCCAGCGCCCAGAGCGTCGACGCGCCGGCGCGCCAGGCGAAGCCGCCGATGATCAAGGCGGCGAGCCGCAGGCCCGGCGGCGCGCCGCCGTGATCCGCGGCGGCTTCACCGGGCGCGCCGGCGCCTCGACGCTCTGGGCGCTGGCGCTGGTCCCGCTCTGGGCCGTGCTCGGCTCGCTGATCTGGCGCAACCTGGCCTGGGCCCGGGGCGAGGAC
>JBERSB010000135.1:0-2450 GCA_041236755.1 Luminiphilus sp.
GAGCAGAGCTACCCGTCGCTCTGCAAGGTCTAAGACCTGCAGTCACGCTAAGGCGCGCCGCTGACACAAGACGGCTACAGGATCTACGCGCTGCGCATCAGCTACGCGCCCGACCAGGACGAGGACGAGCCCAACCTGGTCCTGTCCGCGAACACGCACGCCAACGAGCTCGCGGTGATCGAGGTGCCGCTCTACGCCGCAGCCCAGCTCCTGCAGGCCTACGGCAACGACCCGATCCTGACGCAGCTGATCGACGAGAACCAGATCTGGATCCTGCCCAACCTCAACCCCGACGGGCTCGAGTACACCTGGAACAGCAACAACCTCTGGCGCAAGAACCGGCGGGACAACGGCGACGGCACGGTCGGCGTCGACATGAACCGCAACTACCCGTTCTTCTGGAGCCAGTGCGGCAGCAGCAACAACACGTCGAGCAGCACCTACCACGGGACCGGGCCCGCTTCGGAGCCCGAGATCCAGGCGCTGTTGGCGTTCGCCGAGGTCGAGGGCTTCGAGCGGCTGCTCGACTTCCACTGCGTCGGGCCGGACATCCGCCACCCGTACAACAGCCTCGTCGAGGCCGCGATCCCCGCGGCGGTGCGGTCCACGATGGACCCGA
Source organism: Luminiphilus sp. (assembly GCA_041236755.1). GTDB lineage: Bacteria > Planctomycetota > UBA1135 > UBA1135 > UBA2386. The sequence goes on from JBERSB010000135.1 coordinate 620, forward strand.
TCCAGAACGCGATCGCCGCCGCGATGGGCTACCCGCCGGTAGGCACCTGCTGCTGTGGCACGCTGATGGAGTGGCACTTCTCGACGAAAGGCACGATGAGCTTCCTGGTCGAGTTCGCGACGTGCACCAACCCGTATTCACAGACGGCCCAGGAGTTGATCAACACCTGGCCCGGCGTCGTCGAGCACTTGACCACGCCGGTGCCGATGAAGGGGCACGTGACCTCGAGCAACGGCGGCGCGCCGCTCGTGGCGTCGATCACCGTCGCAGGCCAGGAGTTCCAGGACGGCCAGACGGTGATGTCGGGCGGGCGCTTCGGCCGCTATCACCTCTGGGCCGGGCCGGGCACGTTCGACGTGACCTTCACGGCCGACGGGCACCTGCCGCTGACGCTGCAGGTCCAGCTCGCCGCCGGGCAGACGCTCTACCAGGACGTCATCCTGCAGGAGGGCAACCTCGGCACACACTCGACGTTCGGCGCGGGCTGCCCGGGCACGGCGCCGACGGCGGGCGTGTGCGAGTCGCTCAACCCTAGCGGCGGCCAACTCGACGGCCACCAGTCGAACAACGAGTACTGCTACGAGGTCGCGGCGACGTCGGCGATCACGGTCACGGGCTTTCGGCTGTTCACCCGGTCAGGGGGCGCCTCGGCGGTGACCGTGGGCGCGGCGCTCTACCGCGCCGACCAGCAGGGGGAGCCCGAGGACCAACCGGCCGCCACCGGCGCGATGACCGTCGACGTGCAACCCGGCTTCTACGAGGTGACGTTGAACGTCCCCGTCGCGGTCCAGGCGGGTGAGACGTTCTTCGTCGGCTCCGAGACCGGCACGATCCTGACCTCGACGCTCACCTCGGGCAGCCCGGGCACAGGCTTCTGGCGCCGCCCGCCGCAGCAACCGAGCTGGCTGCCGTCGAGCGTCGTCGACCATCCCAGCTACGAGGTGCTCTGCCAGGGCGGCGCCGTCGGCGCTGTGCCGACTTTGACGACGGCGGGCGTGCCGTCGCTCGGGGTGACCTTCGACGTGGTGCTCGACGAGGCGGTCGCCAACGCGCCTGGCCTGTTCGTGATGGGCAGCAGCGCCACCACGTGGCAGGGCGCGTCGCTGCCGCTGTCGCTCGCCACGCTCGGCGCGCCCGGGTGCGAGCTGCTGGTCTCCGTGGACGTCACGCAGCCGGTGCTCACCGACGCGGGCGGCGCTGCGGTCGTCCCGGTCAGCGTGCCCAACGATCCGACGCTGCTGGACGCTGCGTTCTTCGAGCAGTTCGCCGTGCTGGACCCTGGCGCGAACAGCTTCGGCTTCGCGTTCTCGAACGCGGGCGCCGGAGTCGTCGGCCACTAGGTCGGGCGCCGAACTCAGAACACGCCGAGCAGGACCTGCACGAAGTTGCTGATCGGCGCGGCCTCGCGGGCGTCCTCGATCGCGCGGGAGACCTGGTTGAGGATCCTGCGGAAGCGGATCGCGAGGTCCTCGTCGTTGATCATCGCGCCGATCATGCCCTTCTCGTCGGCGAGCTGCTCGCTGACGTGGCGCAGGTTGGCGAGCGTCGCCTTGAGGTCGGTGGCGGTCTGCGGATCGCTGGTGATCGCGCCGAGCGCGCCGGCGTCCGGGTCGCTGGCGTTCTCGAGCAGCTTGTTGAGGTTGTGCACCACGTCGCCGAACTCGGCCGCCAGCGCCTCGTCGCGCAGCAGGCGGCCGAGCACGCCCTTGCCCTCGGTCGCGTCGGTGACCAACCGATCGACGTTGCCGAGGATGCCCTGCAGGTCGCGGGCCGCTTCGGCGTCGTTGAGCAGCACGCCCAGCGGGCTGTCGGTGCGCAGCAGGCGGTCGCT
>JBERSB010000136.1:0-2085 GCA_041236755.1 Luminiphilus sp.
ATGCGGCTGCTCCGCCGCTGGGCGATGCCGATGTTCTGCGTCGCTGTGGTCGCGTGCCTGCTGCCGCACGTCATGGGCGGCGACACCAAGGGCGCGTCGCGCTGGATCAAGCTCGGCAGCGCACAGCTGCAGCCGGTGGAGTTCGCGCGGTTCTTCATGATCCTGGCGATCTCGTGGCTGCTGGCCCGCGCGGGCAACGGCGTCTCCACGTTCCGCAGCGGCTTCTTGCCCTCCATGGGCTGCGCGGTGGCGCTGGCGGCCGCCCTCGCGTCCCAGCCCGACAACGGCAACGCGCTGCTGGTGCTCGCGCTGGCCGGCTGCCTCGCGCTCGTCGCCGGCGTGCGCTTCCTCTACTTCGCGCCGCTGCTCGGCGTCGGCCTCCTGGGCTTCTCGCTGCTGGCGAGCCAGCACGACTACGTGCAGCGGCGGATGGCCCAGATGTGGGATGCTTCACCGGACTCCCAGGTCGGCCTCGGGCTGATCGCGGTCGGCTCCGGCGGCTTCCTCGGGCGCGGCCTCGGCCAGGGCTGGATGAAGATGAACTACGTGCCCGAGGCGCACAACGACTTCGTCTTCGCGATCATCGCCGAGGAGTTCGGCTTCCTCGGCACGCTGTTCGTGCTCGGCGCCTACTCGGCGTTCGGCTACCTCTGCTACCGACTTGTCGTGCAGGTGCGAGATCCGTTTCTACGCTACGCGGTCTGTGGCTATGCTCTGATGATCTGCCTGCAGGCATCTGTGAACCTCCTCGTGGTCAGCGGGTTGGCTCCAGCCAAGGGCATCGACCTGCCGTTCGTCTCGACGGGCGGCACGAGTCTCCTCATTTGTTTGGCGGCGGTTGGGTTGATCGGAAACGCGGTGCGAACGGATCGCGCCGGCACGTTCTCGACCAGCGCCGAAGCCGCGGTGGTTTCCTGATTCGGTTTCCGAATGGTTCGGAGGGTGTGATGGGTCAGCTCGAAAAGTACGGCCTCTATGTGATGTGTCTCGTGATCTTCCTCATCCTCGGGGTGACCCTCTGGGGTGAGCCGGCCAACGCGTCGAGGACCGAGGCGCGCCGCGAGGGGGCCTCGCAGGTCGCGACGATCGGCGATCTAGGCGGCGTGACGCGCACCAGCGCGGCTCCGGCGCGCAGCGGCGGCGGCAACCTCCGCGAGCTGCTCACGCAGGCAGACAATCCGCCCCGCTACGAGCCGACGACGACGAGCGGCAGCGGGTCGGTGGCCGACATGGTCGGCGGCGCGGTGGAGCCGGAGCCGGAGCCCGAGGTCGCTGTGCGAGAGGAGGCCCAGCCGGCGCCAGAGCCCAAGGTCGAGCGGCGGCGCTACACGATCCGTAAGAAGGACACCTACGGGATAATCGCGCAGCGGGAGCTCGGCTCCTCGCGCCACTGGCCCGTGATCCAGCGGCTCAATCCAGGCGTCGATCGCAAAAAGCTCCCGCTCGGCAAGGAGATCGTCCTGCCGACGCAAGCCGAGCTCGGCGGATCGGCCAAGCCGTCAAGCAGCGGACGCGCGCCCGGCGCCTACCGGACCTACAAGATCCGCAAGGGCGACACCTTCACCAGGATCGCGGCGACGCAGCTCCGATCGAGCAAGCGCGAGCTGGAACTGCGGCAGCTCAACCCGAACGTGAACCCGCGCAACCTGCGCATCGGCTCCACGATCAAGATGCCGCTCCAGTAGTGGTCGCGCCTCGACAGCAGGCGCGCGGCGGCGCGCCCGGCCGCGTCTGCCTCGTCAGCGGCGGCACCGGCGGGCATTTGATGCCGGCGCTGGTGCTCGCGCGCTCCTTGCTCGACGGCGGGCAGGAGCCGCTGTTGGTCACCGAGGGGCGCGACGTGGAGCGCGAGCTGGTCCGTCGCGAGCTGCCGAACGTCGACTCCGTAGAGGTGCCGCGCAGCGGCCGCTCCCCGGCCGCCATTCCCTGGTGGCTGACCCGCGCGACGTCGCGGGCGCGCGCGCTGCTGAAGCAGCACGAGGTCTCCGGCGTGATCAGCACCGGCGGCAAGGCCTCGGTGCCGGTCGCGCTCGCGGCGAAGAGCCTCGGCGTGCCGGTCTTCCTGCTCGAGCAGAACGCCGTGAC
>JBERSB010000137.1:0-3550 GCA_041236755.1 Luminiphilus sp.
TCACGGCGGCGACCGCGACGCCGCAGGTCGAGGTCGCGCTCCAGCACGACCCGGTCAGGCTGATCGCCAACGCGCTCGGCACGCCGCCGACCGATGTCATCGATCGGATTCACGACAGCGGCCGCATGGTCGCCGCGTTGTGCGGCGCTCCGAAGCAGGCGCTCAAGCACAAGGAAGCCGGCGTCGATCTCATCATCGCGCAGGGCACCGAAGGGGGAGGGCACACCGGCGATGTCGGAAGCATCGTCCTGTGGCCCGAGGTCATCGACGCGGTGGCGCCGACACCGGTTCTGGCGGCCGGCGGCATCGGCTCGGGGCGTGCGATCGCGGCGGCTCTGGCGATGGGCGCGCAGGGTGTGTGGACCGGCTCGCTGTGGCTGACCGTTCAGGAAGCCGACGTGCCGCCCGCGCAGATGCAGACCTACCTCGATGCGAGCTGCAAGGACACGGTGCGATCGCGGTCGTGGACCGGCAAGCCGTGCCGCATGCTTCGCAACGGCTGGACCGAGGCCTGGGAGGCCGAGGGTGCGCCGTCGCCGCTGGGGATGCCGCTGCAGTCGATGGTCACGGTCGAGGCGATGGCGCGCGGGCACCGCTACGCCGAGGCGGCGCGCGAGGTGAACTTCAACCCGGTCGGCCAGGTTGTCGGCCAGATGAAGAGCAGCACCTCGGTAAAACAGGTCGTCTACCAGCTTGTCGAAGAATACCTGCAGGCGACCGAGCGCCTGCAGGGCCTGAACGCCTGAGGACCGGCGGCGGCCGCAAAGGAAAAACTACCGATCGACGATGTCCTGCCGGATATCGTCTCCGCGCTGAAGACTCATCGCTGCGTGGTGCTGCGCGCGCCCACCGGCGCGGGCAAGACCACGCGGGTTCCGCCGGCGCTGCTCGACGCCGGCGCGCAGAAGTCGCCGGCAGGAGGCGGGGGCGACGGCAATGACACTGTCATCGTTGTAGAACCGCGGCGGCTCGCCGCCCGCAGCGCGGCGGCGCGTATTGCCGCCGAGCGCGGCGTGCGCCTCGGCGACGAGGTCGGCTATCAGGTGCGCTTCGACCGCAAGGCCGGACCGCGCACACGGCTGCTCGTTGTCACCGAGGGCGTACTGGTTCGCCGGATGCGCAGCGACCCGTTCCTCGAGCGCGTCGGCGCGGTGGTGTTCGACGAGTTCCACGAGCGCAACCTCGACGGCGATCTCGCGCTGGCGATGGTTCGCACAGTGCAGCGCGAGGTACGCCCCGAACTTGCCATCGTGGCAATGTCGGCAACGCTCGACGCCCGGCCGCTGGCCGCCTGGCTCGGCGATGCGCCGGTCGTCGACAGCGCGGGCCGCCAGTACCCGGTCGAGATCCGCTACTGTCCGCCTGATCGCGACGAGCCGCTCGAGACCACGGTGGCCAAAGCCGTCGCCGCTGCGGTCGAGGACGATCGCGGCGATGTGCTGGTATTCCTGCCGGGGATGCGTGAGATCCGCAGGGTCGGTCGTGTGCTCGAAGAACCGGCGCGGCGCGCCGGCATCGACGTGTTCGAGCTGCACGGCGATCTTCCCCCTGCTGCCCAGGATCGGGCGATCCGTGCGGGGGATCGCCGCCGGATCGTGCTGGCGACCAATGTCGCCGAGAGTTCGGTGACGGTCGCCGGTGTGACGACGGTCATCGACAGCGGGCTGGCGCGCGTTCAGCGCTTCGATGCAGCGGTTGCGCTCAACCGTCTCGAGCGCGTGCGTATTGCGCGCGACTCGGCAGACCAGCGGGCGGGACGAGCCGGCCGCACTGCGCCGGGCCGCTGCATCCGGCTGTGGAGCGAACACGAGCAGAAAAGCCTGCGCCAGACCGAAGAGCCGGAGGTGCGGCGTGTCGATCTGTCGCCGGCCGTGCTTGCGCTGGCGTCGTGGGGCGACGGCGCGATGGCGTCGGCGTCCGACCTCGACTGGTTCGAGCGCCCAGAGACCGCCACGCTCGAACGCGCGCAGGAACTTCTCACCATGCTCGGCGCGGTGGCTGATGCCGGAATTACCGAACTCGGCCGTGCGATGGCGGCGTTGCCGGTCGGCCCGCGCATTGCGCGTCTGCTCCTCGAAGGCACGAGACTCGGGGCCGCGCGTGCCGCGGCCTCGGCAGCGGCGGTACTCTCCGAGCGCGATCCGCTGCGCGCGGCAGGAAAAGGCATCGGCGCAGGCGCAGGCGCAGGCGCAGGCGGCGGCCGCGGCAACGACAGGCGGCAAGCGCCCGGCGGCTGGGAGTCGGATCTCCTCGACCGCGTCGAGCTCCTCGAAACGGGCGCCTCGCGCGCCGCGCCCTCGCTGCTGCGCGCGCGCGACCAGTTGCTGCGCCTGCTTCGCGCCGACTCCGACCGAACCGGCGATGCGAGCGCCGAAGCGCTGCTTCGTGCGGTGGTGAGCGCATACCCCGACCGGGTCGCGCGCCGCCGCGGCGCCGGCGACCGCGCGGTGATGGTCGGCGGCCGCGGGGTGCGCGTGTCCGATCGCAGCGCGGTGGTGACTTCAGAACTGTTCGTATGTCTCGATCTCGACGCCGGCCGCCGCGGCGAGCGTGCCGAGGCGCTGGTACGGTCGGCCTCGGCGGTCGAGCGCGAGTGGTTGTCGGCGGCAGAGATCGTCACCGAGACCACGCTCGCGTTCGACGAAGCGCGTGAATGCGTAACCGCCGCCGAGTCGACACGCTACCGTGACCTCGTGCTCGAAACCGGCGCCGTTGCCGTTGACGACGATGCGGCCGCGTCGCGCCTGCTCGCCGACGCCGCTGCGCGCGACCTGCACCGCGCGCTCTCGCTCGATGACGCCGATCTTGTCTCGCTGCGCGCCCGCATCGCCTTCCTGCGCGCCGAGCACGAACGCCGCGCGCTGCCCGGTGCCGAGCACCTGCCACGGCTGGACGACGCGGCGCTGCGGGCGATGCTGCCCGAGTTGTGTGAAGGCCGCCGATCCTTTGCGGATCTGCGGCGCGTACCACTGGCCGAACGGATCGCATCGCGCATCGATCACGCTGCGCGGCGGATGCTCGACACCTGCGCGCCCGAGCGCATCGAAGTTCCGAGCGGCAGCCGCATCCGTCTTGTCTACGAGTCCGGGCGGCCGCCGGTACTCGCCGCGCGAATCCAGGAGCTGTTCGGCCTGGCCGAGACGCCGCGCGTGGCCGCCGGGCGCGTGCCGGTGCTCGTGCATCTGCTCGCGCCCAACGGCAGGCCGCAACAGGTAACCGATGACCTGGCCAGCTTCTGGAACACGACCTACGGCGAAGTCCGCAAGGAGCTGCGCCGCCGCTACCCGAAGCACGCATGGCCGGAAGACCCGTGGAATGCACCGGCCGAGCGGCGTCCCCAACGCCGTCGCCGGACCTGAAGCCGCCGCTGCTGCCGCCCGCGCTGCGCCGTCCGAGATCCTGACCGCGCCGCTACGTAGATCCACGTATACCGGCGCCCCGGGGCTCCAAAGAGATTTCTGTTTTCTGCACTGTCCCACCCGTCCGGGTGGGCGGCAGGCGTTGACGCATAGTTCGCGCGGGAGGTAGTCTCGCGCACCACTCAATCGGC
>JBERSB010000138.1:0-4765 GCA_041236755.1 Luminiphilus sp.
GACGAGCAGCCGGTCCACGCGGTCGTCGACCTCGGCTCCCACACCGTCAAGGTGCTGCTCGTCGAGGGCGACAACCTCGTCGACATGCGCGTGCTGCGCTTGGGCGACCACATCGTTTCCGACCAGATCGCGCGCCAGCACGGCATCCACGCCGAGCAGGCCCGGGTCGCCGTGGGCGAGTGCCTGACCTCGGGCGGCGACGCCACCGTCGAGCGCGAAGAGCTGCCGCCCGCGCGGGTGGACGAGGACGGCGCCGCGGACGCGCCGGCAACCGAGGCGGCGCCTGCCGCCGCGGCCGCCGCGAGCGCGTCCGTTGCGTTCGCTGACGTGGACGCGGCGCAGACCAAGTACCTCAAGCGGCTGGCGCGGGAGCTGACCCGCTACCTGCCGGCCTCGGGCCTCGCGTCGCGCGTGCGCGCGCTCTGGATCAGCGGCAACGCCTGCCGCGGCCCGGGCGTCGGCGAGATGCTCGCCGCCGTGTTCGGCGTGCAGCCGCAGGAACTCGACGTGCTCGGCAAGCTGGCGCACGACCTCGAGGAGGACGCGGCCGCCGAACTCTCGCCCCAGGTCGCCGTCGCCGTCGGGCACGCGCTCGGTCGCATGGGTGGACCCGAGGGCTTCGAGCTGCGGCAAGAGGACCTGGCGCTGCGCGGTGGCTTCGACGTGGTCAAGTTCCCGCTCGCGATCGCGTGCATGGTCGCGCTGCTCGCGATGTTCGTGTTCGCGAACAAGAAGTCGGTCGAGCTGCGAAAGCTCGAGCTCGAGATCGGGCAGCAGCACATCGACCCCAAGCGTCCCAAGGCCGCGATCTTCCACGGCCTGCTCAACCCGATCTTCAGCAGCAAGTGGTTCGAGGACAAACGCTACTTCGCGCTCAAGGGGCGGGACGGCCGCACCAGCTACGACTTTAAGGACCTGCTCGCCGAAGTTTCGGCCGCGCCCGTGCACGAGCGCGTCGGGATCATCCGCCGCAAGCTGCGCGACGTCGCCAAGCAGAAGCAGAAGGAGTCCGGCATCTACGAGGACGTCTCGATCGAGTCGGGGCTGTCGGTGCTCGTGCGCTGGGCGGAGATGCTGAAGACCGTCGAACCGCAGCTGGGCCGCTACCTGGTGCCGCAGGTCGAGCTCAACATGAAGCCCAAGAGCCGCAACCTGCGCTTCACCGTCGCGTTCCGCGGCGAGGACTTCCGCGCGCGGATGTCGGTGCTGCAGCGCGCGATCGCGCTGGAGACCGGCAAGCCGGACTCCCCGTTCGCGCCACCTGACAACCCGTCGCCGCCCGAAGACCTGTTCACCGACCGCGACGAGTCGGGCGTCACCGGCGCCTACTTCAAGTTCGAGATCCCGATCAAGGACTCGTTCCAGGCGTTCGGTCCGAGCACCACGTTCGGCTCGCTCGCACGGCCGCGGCTCCAGCAGGAGCTGCTCGCGCAAGGCCCGGGCGCCGAGGAGGTGGGTCGATGAGCCTGTTCAGGGACATGGACCTCTACAAGGGGATCGTCCTCGTCTCGCTGCTGCTGCTGCCCGCGGGCTGGTGGTGGATCAGCACGCTCGACGAGCAGATCACGCAGTGCGAGGCCGCGCTGCGGATGGCGACCAAGCGCGGCGGCTACCTCGAGGAGATCGGCCGCCTGCAGAAGCAGGTCGAGGTCGTCGCGCAGAACCGCCGCTCGGTGTCGATCGAGGACCCGCGGACCTACTTCGAGGGACAGATCCTCGCGGTGAGTCCGGACCTCAAGGCCGACCACTTCTCGCCGTCGGCGCCCAAGGCCGACAACGTCACGATCGGCAAGCAGAAGGCCGTCGACCAGGTCGTCACGATCGACTGGGGCCGCGGCAGCGACCGCAAGGAGGTCAAGATGGACTTCGTCTACGCGGTCCTCTTCAACTGCGAGTCGGGTGCAGGCGCCGGCGGGCCGAGCGGTTCGCCGTCGGTCTGGCGGCTCCGCAGCCTCAAGCTGTCGAACGTGACGGCGCAGTCGGTCGCGGGCCGCAACAAGACGCCGCCTCCCGAGATAGAGGACCGGTGGTACATCCAGGAGATGAAGTTCGCCAGGCGCGAGCCTCGCGCGCAGTGATGCGCAGGTCGCTCGCAGCTGCGCTGCTCGTCTTGTCCGCGCTGTTCGCCGGGTCCTGCACCTCGGTCGTGCGCTACACGTCGGATCTCGTCAGCAACGAGCAGGGTCGCACCTACTTCACGCGCGTGCCTTCGGCGGTCGGCGGCACGCTCGGCTTCGCCCTCGGGGTGCCGGTCGACATCGCGGCGCTGCCGGCGACGTTCGTGATCTACCGGACGCAGCCTCGCGAGACCCGCGACCCGCTGTCGGTGTTCCTGTTCCCCTCGTTCGTGCTGTGGAAGGCGGGCACCCTGCTCGGCGCTCCGTTCGACCTCGTCGAATGGTTCGCCTGGCGGTCGTGGCAGCCTCCGGTGCCGATGTCGGCCGAAGAGCGCGAGGCGATCGAACGGCAGTGGGACGCCCGCGAGTTCTCGGAGTACCCGGTTACCCCGATCTACCCGCGCTGAGCTACATTGCCCGGCGTCATGGACGCGGCCTCCAACAAGCGAAAGAAGCTCCGCCAACAGGTGTTGGAGGGCGGTGGCGACGTGCCGCTCAGCATGCTTCTCGAGCTGCTGGTGCCCGTGGCCCGGCTGCGCGAGCTGGCGGTCGAGTTCGGCGTGACGCCGAAGGGCGGGTTCAGGATCGATCGGGCACCCGCGAAGGTGCTCGCGCAGAAGCTCGCAGAAGAGCGCGACCCGAAGCGGCTCGAGACCGTCGTGCGCGCGCTCGTCGAGGCGGGCAGCCCGCCAGACGCTGAGTCAAGGCGCGCCGAACAGCCCGCGGGCCGCGACGCCGAAGCGCTCGAGGAGGCGCGCGCGCTGCTGACGCTGCGTGAGCAGGAAGCCGCCCGGATGCGGGACGAACTCGAGCGTTCTCGTGAGGGGCTCACGCGCGGCCAGCAGCGCGAGCGTGACCTTGAGCGGCGGCTGGAGGACGCGCGCGACGAGGCGACGCGCGCGCAGCGCGCGGCCGAGGAGGCGCGGCGTACGGCCGGCGCAGCGCCGGCCCCGGTGCGCGACGACAAGGCGCAGCAGCAGCGGCTGCGCGAGCTCGAAGGCGAGCGCGAAGACCTGTTGGCGGCCGACCAGGTCATGCGGCGACAGCTGGCCGAGGAGCGTTCTCGGCTGCGGCATCTCGAAGAAGAGGTCGCCGAGCTCGAGTCCCTCATCCCGCCGACGAGTCGGAGGAAGAAGAACCCGGTCCCGCCGCCGCCGCCGCGCGAGCAGCGGTTCTTGGTGCCGTACTTGCAGCCTTCGTTCTACAAGTCGCTCGAGGGCAAGGAGCGCCGCGCGGTCGAGCAGGCCTGGCAGGCGCTGCTGCTGTTCTGCACCGAGGGCTACGGTCACCCGGGACTGCAGGTCAAGCAGCTGCGCGGTCAGGACACCTGGAGCATGCGGGCGTCCTTGGGGCTGCGGGTCTACTTCCGCAAGCGAGACGACGGCGACATCGAGGTGCTCGAGCTCGGCGACCGCGAGGACCAGAACACCACGCTGCGCCGGCTCAAGGAAAAGGGGTGACGTCCGGCTGGTCGAAGCCGCCTGTGTTCCTCGCGCCGGGCGACGTCGCTGCGTTCCCGGACCCCGAAGGCTTCGGACCCGAAGGGCTCGTCGCGGTGGGCGGTGACCTCTCCCCTGAGCGGCTGCTCGCGGCGTATGCGGGCGGCCTGTTCCCGTGGTACGACGCCGAGAGTCCGCCGCTTTGGTGGTCGCCCGACCCGAGGGCGCACCTGCCGCTCGACGGCCTGCGGGTCTCCCGCAGCCTCGCGAAGACGCTTCGCCGCGCGGACTTCGAGCTGAGTTGGAACCGCGACTTCGAGGGGGTGATGCGCGCGTGCGCACAAGGGCGCACGGACGGCACCTGGATCCTGGACGAGATGCGGGACGCCTACGTCGCCCTGCACCGGCGCGGCGCGGCCCACAGCCTCGAGGTCTGGCGCGGCGAAGCGCTGGTCGGGGGCATCTACGGCGTGCAGGTGGGTGGCCTGTTCGCCGCCGAGTCGAAGTTCCACCGCGCCACGGACATGTCCAAGGTCGCGCTGGTCGCGCTCGTGCGCTCGTTGCGGGTCGCGGGGATGCAGCTGCTCGACGTGCAGTTCGTGACCGACCACCTGCGCACGCTCGGCGTTACCGAACTCCGTCGTCGGGAGTATCTGAGGCGCCTGCACGTCGCGCGCGAGCTCCCCGTGGACCTGTCGGATCTTGTCCCGGCGGTTTAGTCCGACCCAGGGCCGTGTGTTACGTTGCGGGGCCCCTCCAGCGAGTCTGAACATGCGCACCTACCTGCTCCCGTTGTTCGTCTCGGCGCTCTCCCTGAACGCCCTGCCGCAGGCCCAGTCACCGTCGGCCCCGTCCCGCAAGATCTCGGCCGCCAGGGACTCGGACGAACTGCCGCCGGGCGCCCAGCCGGCCGCGGCTCAGGATCCCAAGGGCGCCGAAGCCGCCGCAGCAAAGGCCGCTGAGGACGCCGCGAAGCAGAAGGCGCAGAAGCGGCTGCAGGAGTTCATGAAGGTGGTCTTCGACCGCCGCCCCTCGACGGTGCTCAAGGCGTGGGCGGCGCCCGAGCTCAAGCCCTATGACCCCGCAGAGGAGAAGACGAAGGACGGCGCGGCGTCGGAGACGTCGACGGGCGGCGCCGGCGAGGCGCGCGTCGCGCCCGAACCGGGGGCGCCGGCTCAGCTGCGCACGTCGGGCGGCACGATGGGCGGG
>JBERSB010000139.1:0-6552 GCA_041236755.1 Luminiphilus sp.
GGCGGCGGTCGGGTCGCACCTGGTCCCACTCCGGGTTGCGCCAGAAGCGCTCCATGACGAACGAGCTCTCGAGCAGCGCCTTGGCGTCCTGCGTGACCTCGCGCAGCGCGGCGAGCACGCGGCCGCCTTTGTCGACGCGGCAGACCTCGGACGTGAACGTGTCGAGCGACACGCGGTCCTTGACCGGCATATTGGCCTGCTCGTCCCACCTGCCGTAGAGCGCATTCAGCGCGATCCAGCGCATCACGAGGCCCCCGTCGACGCCGGCACCTGAGTCCTCCTGCTCGACGAACTCGGCGCTCTTGAGCGCCTTGTAGCAGCGGTGGACGCGGATGCGCAGCGGCTCCTCACGGTCGGCGTCGATCAGCTCTTGGCGCTTGGGTCGCCAGACGTCGTGGATCTGGTCGGCCAGGAGCAGCTCGCCGTGGGGCAGGTCGGTCATGAGGACAGGATCGGAGCAGCGCGGACGCGGAGCGTGCCCGCGGCGCTCGCGGACACTACATTGTCATCACACCACAAGGAGGAAGCATGTTCGACGTCATCGGGGACATCCACGGGCAGGGCGACGCGCTGATCGCGCTGCTCAACGAGCTCGGGTATCGCGAGGAGCACGGGGTCTACCGGCATCCGGACCGCAAGGTCATCTTCGTCGGCGACTTCGTGGACCGCGGACCCAAGATCCAACTCGTCCTCGAGACCGTGCGCGCCATGTGTGACGCGGGCTCGGCGCGCGCGGTCATGGGCAACCACGAGTTCAACATGATCGCGTACCACACGCCCGACGGCCGCGGCGGCCACCTGCGGCCGCACACCGAGAAGAACCGCGAGCAGACGCGCGCCACGCTGGAGCAGCTCAGTGACGCAGAGCGCAAGGCATGGACGGACTGGTTCCGAACGCTGCCGATGTGGCTGGAGGTCGACGGCCTGCGCGTCGTGCATGCCAGCTGGATCGAGGAGCAGATGGACATCATCAAGAAGCACCGCGGGCAGGCGTCCGCATGCTCCGACGAGTTCCTCGCCGAGGCCTGCCAGCGCGGCAGCGAACTCTACGCAGCGATCGAAGACGTCCTGAAAGGCACCGAGGCGACGCTGCCCGAAGGGCTGTGGTTCTCGGACAAGGACGGACACCGGCGCACCGAAGCGCGCACGCGCTGGTACATCGACGCGAGGCTGCCCGGTCTGACCTGGCAGGACTACGCGTTCACGTTCCGCGACGAGGAGCGGAGCAAGCTGCCTGCCAAAGAGCTTCCACAGGGACTGCGCGAGCACGCGGGCTACCCCGAGGACGCCCCGGCCGTGATCTTCGGTCACTACTGGGTGCCACCAGAACAAGGCCTCTTAAAGCCCCTCGCCCCAAACGTCGCCTGCGTCGACTTCAGCGCGGGCAAAGGCGGCCTACTCGCCGCCTACCGCGGGGACGGCGAACGAGAGCTCTCGGCGGACAAGGTCGTCGCGGTCTCCGCGGGCTGAGAGACGCCCCGCTGCGCGCGACCAGATCGCGCATGTTTGTCGGCGTAATCGTCGCCGGCGCGCCGCGACAAAAACTGCGCATGGACACGCAGCGCACCAAAGCCATGCGCCGCGCCGTCAGCGTCCGTGCAAGGTGTTGCGCCTGCGTTCGTTGTCGGCGCGCGTGATCGCGGCACCAGCAACACCGCGCGCGCGATCCGCGCGCGGTCGGTGCGCGAGCCGGAACAAATCTCCCCCCGGTCGCCGTCCCCCTTAGAGGAGATGTCCGGCCTCGGCCGCTTTGGTTTGCCGTCCATGTAACGGCTCCGGGTCGTCGAGACGCGCGAGGTCTCCTTCGTCCTCCGTCTCGACCCGATCCACGCGGCGCGCACCGCGCGCGCGGTGTCACCATGCGCCTTCGACCCGTCTACCTCGTCCGGCCGCGCGAGCCTGCGGCGACGCGCACGTCGCGGCGGGCGTTCCTGGTCGCGGGCGGGCCGTTCCTGTCGGGGCTCGGGTGCGGGCTGGTCGCGGCGTTCGGCGCGCCTGCGCACGCGGCGAGCGACGGCGACCGCGCGACGCCGCAGCCGCCGGTCGACCCGCGGCTGCAGCGGCTGCGCGAGGTCTGCCGCGACGGCTCCGTCGACGAGCTGATCGACGCCGAGGGCGCGATCCTGTTCTTCTTGGAGTCCGGCTCGCCCAACGACCCCGCGCTCTGGACCGGCGTCGAGCGGGTCTGCAGCGCGGTCTGCAGGTTCGAGGCGTTCCCGCGGCGGCGCACGGTCGCGAGGCGCTGGGCGCGCGCGATCCAAAACGCGCCGGGCAGGCCTTCGCACGCGACGCAGTGGATCGCGCGCCTGCAGGAGGTGCGCTGACGTGCAGGACCCCGTGCTCAAGGCCCCGCAAGCCGCACCCGCGGGCGGCACCGTGCAGGTGCAGATCAGCGACTCCAAGGTCACCGAGGTGTTCGTCTCCGGCCCGAGCTCGCCGCCGCCGCTGCGCTACCCCGTCAGCCCCAACGGGCGCGTCGAGATCCCGGTCCCCAACGAGGCCGGCGAGACGCTCACCGTGATGGTCAGCCTCGACGAACGCATCGTCACCGCCGACATCGACATCGTCGCGCCCGCACCCTGACCGGCGCGGGCGCCCCCCTGCTCCCCGACTCCGATGACCCAGTAACCAACCAGGACCCGCCATGAGCCGCCGCCCCCTGCTCTCTCTCCTCCCGCTCACGATGCTCGCGCTCGGCGGCGCAGCGACCGCGCAAGGCGCGCCGAGTTACGTGCACGTGCCGCCCGCAAACCAGCTGCTCGAAGGTGCCGGCCGCAGCAGCCTGCCGTGGCCGGGCGTGCGCGCGCAGTACCTGATCGACAACGTGCCGGCGGGCACCATCGACCAGCTGACGCTGCGCCTCGACGCCGACGCGGGCCAGACCGGCGGCGGCACGCTCGAGCTCGCCGTGCGCGTGGGCGCGATGCCGCACGCGGCCGCCGACGCTTCGACGACGTATCTGCACAACCTCGCTTCTGGCGCGCTCGTGTTCAGCGGCGCGGTGACGCTGCCTGCGACGACAGCTCTGCCCGGCCCCGATCCGTGGGCGGCGTCCAACATCGTGCGCGTCGACTTCGCGCAAGCCTACGCGCACCCGGGCGGACCACTCTGCGTACAGCTCGACGGCGGCGCTGCGACCGGCGACGCGTGGTTCCCGGTCGACGCCTACGAAGCGAGCACCTCGGGCGCGCGGCACAACCTCGGCGGCGGCTGCGGCGCGTGGAGCGGAGACGACGCGATCGGGCTGTCGGTCAAGGGCGCGGTCGTCGGCGGCCACGCGCAGTTCGTGGCGTGCGGCACGCCGTCGACGTTCAGCTTCGCGCTGGTCGGCGAGCCGGCCGCAGCCCCGCTGCCGCTGGACGCGATCGGCATGACGGGCTGCGCGCTCGCCGTCACGCTGCCGCTGCTCGCGGTCGCGCCCGTGTGGATGCAGGAGCCCAACGCACACGGCGTCGGCTTCGGGCGGTGGGCGCTGCCCATCCCCAACCTCACGGCGCTGCAGGGTGCCGTGCTCGGCGTGCAGTGGCTGCACATGCCGGTGCCGGGTGCAGGCCCGCACGCGACCCTCAGCGACGCGTGGCAGATGACGATCGGGCCAGCACCCGCGTCCGGATATCGAACGGTGCTCGGCGAGCAGGGAAATGCGACCGGCTCGATCTACCCGACCGTGCCCGTGATGCGGCTGCGCTACCTCTAGCCGCATCCGCCGCCGGTCGGGACATCGGCCGGGCGGCGCTGCGAGGCTGGATCGCGTATCCTCGGGCGCGTCGCAGGCGCCGCTCGCCCCGTAGCGCCACGCTCGCCGCACGCGGCGGCGTTGTTCACCGACTCCAAGAGGTCTTCATGCTGTGCTCCTCGCTGCTCGTCCTGTCTCTCTTCGTCACGCCGCTCACCTGCCAGGGCATCAGCGCCAGCGGGCAGGTCGTGCAGGCGATCACCAGCACGACGTTCGACAGCTGCACGCAGACGACGTCGTCGTTCTCGATCCCGGTCGGTCCGCTGCCGACGCCGGCGACGCTGCCCGGCATCTCGTATTCGCTGGGCTCGAGCAGCATCAGCCTCTCGGCAGGCGGCACGGCGTTCATCTGCAACTTCTCCTCGCCGGCAGGGTCGTTCTCGCGGGGCGGCACCGTCGACGTGACGCTGACCGCGCCGTTCGAGACCACGGTCGCCGTCCAGGTCGTGGGCACCTACGGCACCTCGGGCGCGTCGGGCAACACCACCGTGTCCGGCGCGGTCTCGGGCTACCTCGGCGGGTTCTTCTCGCCGGTCACGAGCATCAACCAGACCAGCGCGGTGCAGGTCGGCCCGCAGGGGACGACGTTCCGGATCGCGCACAGCTGCAGCGGCAGCGGCTTCAGCGGCTTCTCGTCGACGCAGACCAACCTGACGGTGTCGTGGAGCGTGGTCGACGCGGCGAGCACCGCGCCCTACGGGACCGGCTGCCTGAACGGCCCGACCACGCAGACGCCGACGTCGACGCCGCACCTCGGCGGCAGCATGGCCGCCACGGTCACCGGCGTCGCCGGGCCGGCGCCGATCGGCTTCGTCGCCGTCGGCCTCAGCGACCGGACCAGCAGCTACGGCTCGCTGCCGCTGTCGCTGAACACTGCGGGTATGACGTTCTGCATCCTGTTGCAGTCGGCGGAGATCATCCAGCCGATCGCGCCCGCGTCCGCGAGCTCGCTCGCGTTCCAGCTGCCGCTGCCGAGCGCGCCCGTGCTGGTCGGCGTCAACCTGTTCAGCCAGGTGTTCAGCTACGCGCCCGGCATCAACCCGCTCGACACCACCGTCACGGGCGGCGTGCGCTGGCAGCTCGGGACCTGAGCCGCCGGCGCCAGGCTTCGGCGGCTCCGGTGTCGACTGGTGGTCGGGCGCTCCGGGCTGATCCGGCGTCGATCGCCGACAACCACCGCCGCGCACCCACACTGTGCGATCTCCCCAGCGCGCGCGGCTCGCAGAATCGCGCGAGGCTGTGGTGGAGGTGCGTGCCAAGCCCAGATGATCCGCGGCGCCCGAACGCGTGGTTCGTGACTTTGCCTGGCGACGTCGGCGTGCCGGGGCACTAGCGTGAGGGCTGCATGCCGAATCCATGTGTCCGAGCATTCCTGACGCTTGCGCTGCTGCTCTGGCTGCCGGGTGCCGCCATGGCGCAGACCTACCCGAGCAAGCCGCCGTCGTCCGACTTCTACGTCGACCTCGCGGCGTTGATCGAGCCAGGCGAGGCCCAGCAGATCAACCGCATCGCGCTCGCCCTCCTCCAGGAGGAGCGCATCCCGGTCTATGTCGTGACGGTTCGTTCGCTGGCCGATTTCGACGCATCGGGGCTGGGTATCGAACGCTACGCCACGGCCCTGTTCAACGAGTGGGGTATCGGGTTCGAGGATCGCAACAACGGCATGCTGTTGCTGGTGTCGTTGGGTGACCGCAAGGCGCGTATCGAGTTCGGCGCCGACTGGGACCACCGTCACGATGACGCCGCCAGGGACGTCATGGACACGCTGATCGTGCCGAAGTTCAAGAGCGGCGAGTACAGCGTCGGCATCCTCGACGGAGTGCGCGGCATGGAAGCCATGGCGCGCGGGTTGAACCTGCCGAAGCCGAAGACGCCGTGGTGGTTCTGGCCGGTGGCGATCCTGGCGGTGATCGCCGTCATCGCGCTGATCGTCAGCCTGTTCCGAAGTGGCCGGAAGGGTTGGGGCTGGATCGTGATTGCGGCGGTGGGCGTCCTGCTGTTCATGGCTTTGCGCTTAGCGTCAAGCAGCAGCGGATCGGGCGGTGGGTTCGGCGGTGGTTCGGGCGGTGGCGGTGGCGCCACGGGGAGTTGGTGATGACCAAGGCAAGCGCACTGTTCTCGCCGGCGGATCGCGAAACGATCGCAGCGGCTATCGCCGAAGCCGAGCGGGCTACTGCCGGTGAGATCGTTCCCGTAGTCGCGACCGCTTCCGGGCGCTACGACCGCGCCGAGGATCTGGTCGGCGTCATCATCGCGTCCTTGGCGTTGGTCCTCGCATGGTGGCTCTGGCCGGCCAGCGAAGCCGCCTGGGCCGGCGCGCCGAGCTCGGGCCCCGGAATCGTTGCACTGCTGCTGATCGTCTGGTTGGGCTTCGTGGTGGGTGCCGTCGCCGCGACCTACTTGCCTTCCCTACGGCTGCCGCTCATCGCTCGACAGGAGATGCTCGAGGAGGTCGAGCGTCGCGCGATGGAGAGCTTTCACCGCTACCGCGTCCGGAGCACCGCTGGTGGTACCGGCATCCTGATCTACGTCTCGCTCTACGAGCACATGGTCCGCGTCGTCGGCGACGACGGCATTGCGGCCAAGCTGAGCCAATCCGATTGGGACGGCGTGCGGGATGCGCTCCTCGACGGCCTGAGGGCGGGGAAGGCAACCGAGGGCCTGGTCACCGCGATCAAGGCCAGCGGTGCGTTGCTCGCAGAGCACTTCCCGATCCAGCCGGATTATCGCAACGAGCTGGCCAACGAGCTGCACCTGATCGACTGACCGGTCGCGCTTGCTATCCGAATGCGCCGAGCTGCAGCCGCAGTGCGTTC
>JBERSB010000140.1:0-4985 GCA_041236755.1 Luminiphilus sp.
CGAGTACTCTTTGGTCCCGTCGAGCGGGTCGACGATCCAGGCGATCCGCTTGCCGGTCCGCTCCAGGTCGTCCTTGGTCTCCTCGGACAGCACCGCGTCATCCGGGTAGCGGCCGAAGATCGCGCCCTGCAGGTATCCGTCTGCCGCCTGGTCGCCGACGTTGCCGAGGATCTTCGGGTCCTCCCACTTGCCGCTCGCGCGCAGCACGCTGAGCCGCCGGCCTGCGGCGTGGGCGATGTCGGCGGCGAAGGCGAGGCGTGCGGAGAGATCGGTGTCGGAGAGCATGGCTTGGTCAGGCTGGATGGAAGGGGAACACGAACGGCGTCCACGCGATCGTCACGATCCCGAGCAACGCGGTCAGCGGCAAGCCCGCGCGCAGGTAGTCGCGGAAACGGTATCCGCCGGGGCCGTAGACCATCAGGTTGGTCTGGTACCCGATCGGCGTGGCGAAGCACGCCGATCCGCCCATCATGACGGTGACGACGAACGGGAGCGGGTCGAGCCCTGCAGACGACGCCGTCGCGAGCGCGACGGAGAACATCAGCGCGACCGCAGCCGTGTTCGAGATCGCGGCCGTCAACAGCGCCGGCGCGACGAACACCGCCGCGAGCAGCGCGCGCGGCTGCTGTCCGGAGGCAGCCATGACGAGGTCTGCCAGCAGCGCGGCGGCGCCGCTCTGCTCCATCGCCGCGCCGAGTCCCAGCGACGCCCCGATCACCGTGAGGATGCTCCAGTCGATGCCGCGGCGCGCGTCGGTCAGTGTGCAGCACCGTGTGCCGACCATCGCCGCCGCTGCGATGAGCGCCGAGACGAGCATCGGATAGAGCCCCGCCGTCGTCGCTGCGACCATCGCGAGCAGGATCAGCACGGCCAGCGGCGCGCGCGCGTGGTTCCGCGGCGTGGAGTCCTCGAGGGATCGCACCAACAGGAAGTCGTGCGAGCGCCCGGCGCGTCCGTCGAAGCCGGGGTCGGCCTCGACGAGCAGCAGGTCGCCGGGCTGCAGCAGGATGTCGCCGATCTTCGCGCGCACACGGGCGCCGTTGCGCGAAACGGCGATGACCGCACCCTGGAACCGCTTGCGGAAGCCGGCGTCTCTGACGGTCGACCCGGACAGCACCGACGTGGGCGAGACGACCGCCTCGAACAGCCGCCGTCGGTGGCGCAGTGAGTCGAGCTTGAAGACCTGGTCCGTGGCGACGACCAACCCGCGCGTCTGCACGAGGTCGCGGATCGAGTCGACCATGCCCGCGAACAGCAGCCGGTCCCCGACACGAAGGACCTGATCCGGCGCCACGGGCGCGATCAGGTCGTCGCCGCGCTCGATCTGGATCAAGAAGCCGCCCGGTAGCCGGCGCAGGCCCGCCTCGTCGACCGTCTTGGCGGCGAGCGCGCTGTCCTCGGGCAGCAGCAGCTCCAGCGTGTACTCCCGCGGGTCCCCCAGCACCTTGTCACGCCCCTTGCGTGCGGGCAGCAGCATCGGCCCGAGCCACCAGAGCGCCGAGCCGCACACCAGCGCCGCGGGCAACCCCACCCAAGTGATGTCGAACATCCCGAGCGGCGCGAGCGCGTCGTCTGCGAGCACCATCCCGGCGACGACGAGGTTGGTGCTGGTGCCGATCAGCGAACACGTTCCTCCGAGGATCGCCGCGTAACTGAGCGGCAGGAGCAGCCGCGAAGCAGGTACCTCCAAGCGCTTCGCCCAGTCCTGAACAGCTGGGATCATCATCGCGACGACCGGCGTGTTGTTGAGGAACGCGCTCAGGCCCGCGACCGGCGCCATCACGCGCGCGAGCGCGCCGCGCTCGGTGCGCGGCCGGCCGAGCAGGCCCGACGCGATCCAGTCGATCGCCCCCGTGTCCCGCAGCCCCACGACCACGACGAACAGCGCAGCGATCGTGAGCACGCCGGGGTTCGCGAACCCGGAGACCGCCGCTTCGAGCGGGATCACGCCCAGCTGCCAGCCTGCAGGACCAGGAACCGGCGCGGCCAGCACCGCGGTGAGCGCCGCCATGAAGATCGCGTCCGGCGCGACCCGCGTGAACGCGAGCAACAGCAGCGCTCCCAGGAGCACGCACAGCACCAACGCGATCGCCACGGTCATGGGCCCTGACCCTAGAGCACGACCGGCTGCCCGGCTGTACGCGGGCGCGCAGCTTCTGCAGCTTCGCCGAGCGGGAGGACCGCGGGCAGGACCACGTCCTGCGACTGCGGCAGGGTGCGCTCCGGGCGCGCGCGGCCACCGTCACGCGCCAGCGCTTCGAGTTGCGCTGCAGCATTCTCCCAACGGAACGCGTCGCGCATCTTCGGCGCGAAGCGGCGCGCTTGCTCACGGAGGCGGACCGCGTCTCGCAGCACCGTGGACAGGCAGGCGCCGGCGCTCGCTGCGTCGGGCTCCAGGGTCCAGGGATCGCCGACGTGGGCGCCCGGCAGCTCCAGGCGACGCCGCTCGGACTTGACGCGGAACGCGCCGGGGCCGGCCATCAGCTGCTCGGTCGCACCGCCGCGCGTCGCGATGACCGGCAGCCCGCACGCCCGCGCCTCGAGCACCGGCATGCAGAATCCTTCGCCGCGGTACGGGTGGAGCATCACGTCGCACGCCGTGAACACCGACGCCAGCTGCTCTCGCGACAGGCTCTCGTCGATCCGCAGCAACGGCGGCGTGCCAGCCGTGGCGGCGAACCGCTCCAGGAGCCCGCCCAAGTGGAAGCCGCCGTAGTGCTGCTCCGCCCCTACGCCCTTCACGACGACGACGAAGTCGTGCCCCGCAGCGCGCGCGGCCAACACCGCGCTCAAGAACACGTCGAAGCCCTTGCGCCAGACGAGGCCGCCGCAGAACAGCACGGCGGGCCGCGCCCCCTTGAACGCCAGCACACGGGCATCGGGCGCCACGTCTGCATGCATGACCTCGTCGACGCCGTGCGGCACAACGTGGATCGACTCCGCGGCGCGCCCTGCTTGCTCGACGGCACGGCCGACGTGGTCGCTGTGGACCACGACCGCGTCGGCGTCTTCGGAGACGTGGGGCGTCATGTCCTGCGGCAAGGCCCCGTACTCCCAGTCCACGCGCGTCGCCCACGTGCGGCACGCGGGCCGATCCGCGCGCACAGGCCAGCCGGACGACAGCCAGAGGTCTGCGCGGCCGGGGTTGCGGGTCAACCGCTGGATCAGCTCCGGCGCGCGCGCACGGAGCCAGCCGAGGTCGTGCCGGAAGGGCGCGCCCGGGACCAGCTTGACGTCGACGGCGCCGCGCCGGACCAGGGCCTGGGCGGTCGCGATGGTCAGTTCTGACGTCGAAGACGTCTCCAGCAGCGGCGCCTCGAGCACGACTGTCGGCCGACGCTCCCCGATCGGATGGATCGGCGGCGGCGGCGCCGTCGGGCGCCCTTCGGTCAGTTCGGCGACGACGTGCGCGCGACCGCGCGCGCCGGTCGACGACGCACGCGAGCCTGCGAGCGCGTCCCCGCACGCTGCGAGCAGCGACGCGAAGTCGGGGGCGAAGTGCGCGCCGTGCTCCGTGTCCGTCACGACGTGTCGGCCGCCGACCGGGTGCGCGACGCCGACGCCCGCGAGCAACTTCGAGGTCGCCGGGAAGCGCGACGCAACGAGCGGCACCGAGGACGCGAGCGCCAGCACGAACGGACTCGAAGACCCCATCCTGCGGCAGGGCAGCACGATCGCCGCGGCGTCCCGCGCGTGCGCGGGCACGAACGGCCCCTGCACGAGGTCGATCTGCGCTTCGACTTCGCCTGCGAGCGCGCGCAACTCGGCGGCTGTGCCCCGCGGCGCGTCTTCCAGCACGATCCGCAGCCGCATGCCGGAGCCGGCGAAGCGCTGCGCGAAGGCCTCGATGACGAGATCGGTCCCGCACGCGAACGGGTCGCGTGAGACGTGCACGAGGCACGACGGCGCGACCGGCTCGAGCGTGAGCCAAGGACGCAGCTCGCCGTAGGACAGCGCGTGCTGCGGCCGCTCGGTGCCGGCCCAGCGCAGCTCGCCCCGGACCCGGTCGACCAGCTCCGGCGCCGAGCCGTCACAGCCTGCGGCGATGACCGCGCACGCAGCGGGCCACTCGAGGCCCGCGAGGCGCAGTTCGTCCTCGCGCTGTTGTGCGTCCGAGAACACCACCAGCGGCGCTGTCGCTGCGCAGCGCTGGTTGGCGGCGCGCAGGATCAGCTCGACCTCGGCCGGCGGGAGCTGGGTCGCGGCGTTCCAGTTCCGGACGCCGTCCGTGAGCGGAATCGGTCGCTCCCCTGGGCGGGGCTCCCGCGCAGGGACCGCCGAGAGCGACAAGCACGCCTGCATCCCCTGACCCGCGGCGTAGCGCAGGAAGCTCCTGAGCGCGCTCGCGGCCGGCGTGTCGCCGAACGGGTCACCGTGGATCCGGACGTGGTTCATCTTTCGGTCTCATCGGCAGTTCCGCGACGCCGCTGAAACGAACCACAGACCTGTGGCAAGCAAGCCAAGCTCGGGCCAAGATCCGGCGATGAGCTTGGCGCAGGAGCCCCACCCGGACCGCCGCGCAGAGACCTTGCTGCAGGTCCTCGAAGGCAGCCAAGCCGCGGCGGCCGGGGGGTTTCGCGCGCCCGGTGCCGGAAGCGCGGACTGCCGGATCGACCTCAAGCTCCTCATCCGCCGGGCCGAGCGCGCCATGGCCCGCTCTGCTGCGGCGCGCGAGCACCTCGCGCCGCTCGCGCGCGACCGGCACCCGGACCTCTGGGCGGGAACCGTGCCCGACGCCGTGGCGCGCGGTTTCGCCGCACGGCTCGAAGAAGCCTGCTCGCTGGCCCCCGTCGACGCGGCGGCGGCGCCCGAGGCCGAGCCGGACGGCGCGGAGGTCGTCACCGGCCGCGACCTGCGACGCAAGAAGGACCTGCTGGTCGCGTCAGGCGGCGCCCGCGCGCGGTTCTCGCGACGCGGCGGCGTGCTGCTGGTCGACCGCGCCAACGACGTGCACAGCGAGAACGCGCTCTGGTTCGAAGCCCGGC
>JBERSB010000141.1:0-11917 GCA_041236755.1 Luminiphilus sp.
GCGCGGAGCACGTGCGTCTGCGCGTCGGCGACCGCGAGGAAGCCCTCGTGCACGCACAGAGACGCCGGCAGCGCGAACGAACAGGTCTCGGCGTCGCCGTCCTGCTTGCCCCACGCACCTGAGCCGAAGCTGTGCGTCACCTGCCCGTCATGGTCGACCCCGAGCACCCGCCGCTGGCCCGCGCTCGCGACCCACAGGCGCTCGCCGTCGTGGGCGAGCGCGACCGGCATCAGCCCACCGCGGCCCACGGTCTCGTGCGGGACGAACGGCACCAGCGCGGTCCGACCGTGCTCTTCGGCGCGACGGCACAGCGCGTCGACCGCCTCGCGCAGCCGCCGGCGGCGCGGCACACCCGGCGCGCGCGCCTGGACTTCGCCGGCCGTATCGATCAGCAGCATCGTCGGCAGCCGGTCGACGTCCTCGGCACCGGGCGCGACCGCCGTGACCAGCGGCGCAGGCAGCTGAGCGAGCTGGCGGCGCACCCGGTCGTCGTCTTCGTCCCCCGGCTCGACCGGCACGTGCACCGAGACGAACGCCACGGGCCTGCCGCGCTCCTTGACGCTGACCAGCGAGAGCTCGCTCAACGCCGCGCGGCTGTGCGCGCACCCCGTGCGCCAGAACAGCACGACCACGACGTGGTCCTGGAGGCCGGTGTCGAGCCGCAGCGGCGGCCGGTCGAGCCAGCGCCACGACGTCGAAAAGGCGAACGGCGCGCCGGTCATGCGACGTCCTCACGCCACGCGGCCAGATCCCCCGTGACCTCGAGCAGCTCGTCGTGGACCGCCGCGCAAGCGGCGGCCGGGTCGGTCTCGGCCCCGCCCGCCGCGACGAAGGCCGCGTGCGCGCGCGCGAGGCACGGAGCCTGCGTGCACGGCCCGCGCACGTCGACCAGCCGACGCAGCATGGCGTCGGCGAACGTCACCGCCCCCTCGGCCTGGACCGCGTAGACGAGTTCGGCTGCGACGAACGGGCGGTGCTCGCAGAGCGGCTCGGAGAGCTCGGGCCGGCCGCGCACCAGCGCGCGCAGCTCGCCGACGAGGCTGCCGTGGCGCCACCACAGCGGGTCGTCGACCTCGCGCGGGCCGGCACCGCCCGGCAGCGGCCGCGACCTCGTGACGGACGGCTCGGTGACCCCGAGCGCCGCCGCGAGCGCGCGCTCGGCGAACGCCCGGTGCGTCGTCAGCTTGCCGCCGACCACCGTGTGCAGCCGCCCGCAGGCGACGCGCTCGGTCACCACGAAGCCCTCGCGGTTGAGCGCGCCCGGCGGGCCCTTGGTGTTGGGCAGCGCGCGCCATCCGGCGTAGGCGAACTGCACGTCACGGCGCGACGGCACGGGGTCGAGCATGTGGCCGAGCGCCTCCTGCAGGTAGCTGAGGTCGTCCGCCGGCGGCGGCCCTTCGCGCGACGTCATGTGGTCGTCGACGTCCGTCGTCCCGCACAGCGTGCCGCCTTCGTGCGGGATCACGAACTGCACGCGCTCGTCGGGCAGGAACGCGCAGAGCGACAGCTCGCCCGGCCGAGCCGGCAGCACGACGTGGCTGCCGCGGCTCGTACGCACCAGCGGGTCGCCGTCGAGCCCGAACACGCGCCGCAGCGGGTCGACCGCCGGGCCGGTCGCGTTGACGACCTCTTTGCAGCGCAGCGCCACCTCGTCGTCCCCCGACCGGAGCGTCACGCCGCGGTCGTCGCAGCCCACGACCTGCGCATGGTTGCAGAACGTCGCGCCCGCGTCGACCGCGTCGCGCACGTTGGCGATCGTGAGCCGCGCGTCCTGCGTGCGCGCGTCGAAGAACTGCAGGCCGCACCGCAGGCCGCGCGTGCGCAGGCCGGGGAACGCCGCCGCCGCCTCGGCGGCGGTGAGCCGTCGCGGCCCGGGCAGCGTCGAGCGGCCGGCCATCCTGGCGTAGAGCCACGTGCCCAGCCGCAGCTTCCACAGCGAGAGCGGGCTGTCGTCGAAGAACGGCACCAGCATCGGCAGCGGGCGGACGAGGTGCGGCGCCAGCCGCAGCAGGCGCTCGCGCTCGTGCAGCGCCTCGCGGACCAGCGCGAAGTGCCCGTGCCGGAGATAGCGCAGGCCGCCGTGCACCAGCCGGCTGCTGCGCGAGCTGGTGCCGGCGGCGACGTCGCGGCCGTCGACCAGCGCGACCTTCATGCCGCGCAGCGCCGCGTCGCGCGCGATCGCCGCGCCCTGGATGCCTGCGCCGACCACGACGACGTCGACCTCGCGATCGTGAAGCTGTCTCGGATCGGTGCGCACCCGAGGGGATTGTTGCCTCGGAGCGCACCGCGCGAAAGGGTAGGCTCGGCGCATGCACGACGAGCTCGCCACGCCGTGGTTCGACAGCGCGCTCGAGCGCCTCGACCTCCGCCGCGGCAACCGCGTGCTCGCGCTCGAACCGCGGCAGGCGGACATCGCCGCGCTGCGCGGCTGCATCGGCGATGACGGCGAGCTGACCGTCACGCTGCGCGACCGGCAGCAGGCAGAGCAGCTCGCCGAGCGCGACCTCCAAGGCCTGCGCGTGCTGTCCTGCGAAGCAGAGGGCGGCGAGACCTTCGGGACGTTCGACTCCGTGCTCGTCGTCGCCCACAGCGAGCCCCTGCCTGCCGAGCGCTACGGCGCGCTGCTGCGGTCCAACCTGCGCCCCGGCGGCCGCTTCGTCGTCGACCTTCCCGGCGCGGACGCGGTGCCCGACGTGCGCGCCGCGTGGCTCGAGCTCGGCTGGGACGAGGAGGCGCTCGGCCGCGTCAACGGCCCCTCGGACCTCGAGCTGGTCGACGCGCTGCGCAGCGCCGGGCTGCGCGGGGTCGAGAGCGCCGTCGGCGCCCACCTGGGCCGCGCGAGCTCGCCCGGCGAGCTCGCGGCCAACTTCGCCGACGACCTGGGCCTCGACGAAGACCGGACCCAGGAGCTCGGCGACGCGATCGTGCGGCTGCGGCAGGCGACCGGCCCGCTGGAGGCCTTGATGCACCGAAGCCAGGCGACCGGCCAGCGCTGAGCGCAGACCGAGCGCGCGCTCAGAGGTTGGTGTAGTTCGGGCCGCCGCCGCCCTCGGGCGTCACCCAGTTGATCACCTGGTAGGGATCGAGGATGTCGCACGTCTTGCAGTGCACGCAGTTCGACGCGTTGATCTTGAGGTCGACGCCGTGCGCGGCGCCGTCCTTCTCCTCCATCTCGTAGACCGCCGCCGGACCGAAGTGCTGGCACGGGTTGCCGAACTCCTCGACGCAGCGCGTCGAGCACAGATCCGGCTCGCTGACGACGAGGTGACACGGCTGGTCCTCCTCGTGCATCGTGCCCGAGCTGTAGACCGAGGTCAGCTTGTCGAAGGTCAGCTCGCCGTCGCGCGCCAGCTTCTTCGGCTCGGGCTTACCGCCGGGCCCGAAGTAGTCGCCGAGCTTCTGCATGTAGCTGTGGCCGGCCTCGGACTTCATCTCGTCCTGGAACCAGGCGCCCTTGCCGCCGAAGAACTGCGCGAAGCCCGCGTTGATCAACCCGGACATGCGGCCCTTGTGGAAGCCCTGGTGGAAGTTGCGGCACTGCCACAGCTCTTCGTGGACCCAGTCCGCCTTGATGGCGTCCGCGTAGCCCTTGGTCGTCGCCTCGCTGAAGTCGCCGCGCTTGAGCGCCTCGAAGGTCGTCTCGGCTGCGAGCATGCCCGAGCGCATCGCTAGGTGGATGCCCTTGAGCCGCATGCTGTTCATGAACCCCGAGCTGTCCCCGGCGATCAAGAAGCCGTCGCCGTAGTTCTTCGGCATCGAGTAGAGCCCGCCCTCGGGGATCGACTTGGCGCCGTAGTGCAGCATCTTGCCGCCCTCCAGGAACGCCGCGATCTTGGGGTTGAGCTTCATCTCCTGCAGCTTGCGGTGCCCGTCGAGCGTCGGGTCGCGCGAGTCGAGTCCGACGACCAAGCCGACCGACACGAGGTTCTTGCCGTCGCTGGTCTCGCCCATCCCGTAGACCCAACCGCCGCCGAAGGTCTTCGCGTCGAGCGGGTAGCCGATCGTGTGCACCACGAGGCCGGGCGGACACTGGCCCGCGGGCACCTCCCAGACCTCCTTCACGCCGATGCCGTAGACCTGCGGGTTCTTGCCTTGGAGGTTGAGGTCTTCGACGAGCTGCTTGGTCAACGAGCCGCGCGTGCCCTCGGTCAGCACGGTCATCTTGGCGGCGAGGATGCCGCCCGGCTCGTAGTTGCCCTTCTGCTGGCCGTCCTTGCCGACGCCGGAGTCGGCGAGCTGCACGCCTTGGACCTTGGCGCCGTCGCGCTGCAGCTTCGCCGCGGGGAAGCCGGGGAACACCTGGATGCCCTTCTCCTCGGCCACGCCGCCGAGCCAGCCGACCATCTTGTTCAGCGAGATGACGTAGTTGCCGTGGTTCTTCAGCGGCGGCGGCGTGAACGGCGCCTTGAACCCGCCGCGTTCGGTGAGCCAGAGCAGGTAGTCGTCGTGCACCTCGGCTTCGACCGGCGCCTTCGGCTCCATCGTGCGCCACTCCGGCAGCAGCGCGTTGAGCGCCTTGGGATCCATGACCGCGCCCGACAGCGAGTGCGCCCCGAGCTCTGCCGCCTTGTCGATCAGACAGATCTCCGGCTCGAGCTTCTCGCCCTCGCCCTTGGCGTCCACGTCCGCGTTGTGGCGCTCGATCATATTGGCAAGGTGGATCGCCGCGCTCAGCCCGGCGGGTCCCCCGCCGACGATCACGACATCGAAGTCCATTACATCGCGTTCCGTCATGTCACTTTCGTTCGCGCCCGCCTTGGTAACCGATGCGCGACGTCACACTACATATCAACGGGAGTTCCCTGAAACGAAGACCGTCGAACATGCGTTGTTACGGCTGTCTCGTAGCGAGACCCCGAAACTGCCCGCCGAAAGGAGGTAGACATGGACGTTGTTGACCCGCAGCCCCGCTACTCGCTGACCGAAGCGAACGAGCTCCTGAAGCTCGTGCGCGTGATCGCCGCCGAGATGATCGAGCGGCGCGGGGAGCGGCACGTGCTCGCGCGACGCCGGGAACACATGGAGGCGGCCGCGCGGCCCGAGCGCATGCGCGACGCGCTGGCCCGGCTCGACGCCCGCATCTGGGAACACGACGAGGCGCTGCGCACCTGCACCAAGGAGCTGCTCGACCTAGGCCTGACCGTGCTCCGCCCGCAGCCGCTGACGCTGCACATCCCCGGCCGGAGCCTCGAGGCTACCGGCGAGGGCGTCGACCGCGAGGTCGTCTTCTGCTGGCAGGAGGGCGAGGGCGACCTCGAGTTCGGCCACCCGCTGGGCGAAGAAGAGGACCACCGCCGGCCGCTGCGCGTCGGCAAGGGCGCCTGAGCCGAGCGCGCGGCGGCTGCCGCGGCAGCAAGGTTGCTTGCGGCCGCGCGCCGCCCGACGATGCGCCGGACGATGTTCCACTGCACCATCCTGTTCGCGCTCAAGCCCGGCATCTCGCTGGTCACCGTGCGAGCCGCCCGCGAAGCGCTACAGGCGCTCATCGAGACGATGCCCGGCGTCGACCACCTGACGGTCACCCACAACGTCGCGGGCGACGGCCAGGGCTACAACCTCGCGCTGTTCTCCGGCTTCGAGTCCAAGGAGGCGTGCGACATCTTCTTTAGGCACCCCGAGTATCGCCGCGTGCTCGACGACGAGCTCGGCCCGCTGGTCGAGCAGCGCCTGGTCGCGATGGGCGCCGACGAGAGCTGAGTCGACCTCTGCCTTGAAAGCGCGGGCCTCCCCGTTTGCGATGGCGCCATGAGCAATGTGAAGCGCGTGGCGGTGACCGGTGCCGCAGGACAGATCGGATACTCGCTGCTGCCGATGATCGCCAGCGGCGGCATCTTCGGCCCCGACCAAAAGGTGTCGCTGCAGCTGCTGGAGATCACGCCTGCGCTCGGCGCGCTCGAAGGCGTCAAGATGGAGCTGCACGACTGCGCGTTCCCGCTGCTCGCCGACGTCACCTGCTCCGACGACCCCAACGCGGCGTTCCGCGACGCCGACGTCTGCCTGCTCGTCGGCAGCAAGCCGCGCGGCCCGGGCATGGAGCGCAAGGACCTGCTGCAGGACAACGGCAAGATCTTCACCGGCCAAGGGCGCGCGATCGCGGAGGCCGCCGGCCCCGACGTGCGCGTCGTCGTCGTCGGCAACCCGTGCAACACCAACTGCCTGATCGCGATGCACAACGCCGCAGGCGTGCCGCAGGACCGCTTCACGGCGATGACGCGCCTCGACCAGAGCCGCGCCAAGGCGCAGCTCGCGCTGAAGGCGGGCAAGCACTGGTCGACCGTCAAGAACGTCACCATCTGGGGCAACCACTCCAACACGCAGTACCCCGACTGGCACCACGCCACGATCGACGGCGCGCCCGCCGCCGAGGCGATCGGCGACGACGCGTGGCTGAAGGGCGAGTTCATCCCGACCGTGCAGGAGCGCGGCAAGGCGATCATCAACGCGCGCGGCAAGTCGTCGGCGATGTCCGCCGCGCAGGCCGCGTGCGACCACGCCAAGAGCCTGTTCTCGGTCACGACCGCCGACGACTGGGCGTCGATCTGCGTCGTGAGCGACGGCAGCTACGGCGCGCCCGAGGGCATCATCTCGTCGTTCCCGTGCACCACCGACGGCGCCGGCAACTGGGAGATCGTGCAGGGCCTCGAGCTGAACGACTTCTCCAAGGAGAAGGCCGAGGCCACCTGGGCCGAGCTGGTCGGCGAGCGCGAGATGGTCCAGGACCTCCTGGGCAGCTGACGGTGGAGCTGCTGCCGATCGCGCTAACGGTCGTCGCCGGTGTGGCGATGGGCGCGATCAACAACGTCGCCGGCGGCGCGGGCGTGCTCGGCCTGCTGGCGTTCGAGTATGCGTTCGGGCTGCCGCTCGACACCGCGAACCCGTCGACGCGCCTCGCCGCCGTGGCGGTAGGGATCTTCGCGTGCATGGGCTTCGTGTTCGCGGGCCGGAAGATCCCCAAGGAGGCCTACGGCCAGGCGCTGCTGGCCCTGCCGGGGGCGCTGCTGGGCGCGCAACTCGCGCTCGGGCTGCCGCCGATCGCGTTCCGCGCCTACCTCGCCGTCGTGATGGTGCTGCTGCTGCGCCAACAGCTGCGGCCGATCCGCGCCGACGCGACGCCGAGCCCGCGGTGGCTGCGGCTGCTGGGCTGCTCGTTCATCGGGCTGCACATGGGCTACGTGCAGGTCGGCACGGGGCTGGTCGCGACGCTGGTGCTGAGCAAGGCCTACGACCGGGACCTGCTGGCCGTCAACGCCGCCAAGTCGATCGTCGTGATCGTGACGGCCGTGACCAGCGCCACCAGCCTCGCGATCGCGGGCGCGGTCACCTGGGTGCCGGCGATCGCGCTCGCGGTCGGCTGCGCGTTCGGGAGCTACGTCGCCAGCAAGTGGAGCGTCAAGAAGGGCGGCGACGCCGTCCGTCGCGTCGTGCTCGTCATCGCGACGCTGACGCTCGTGGAGCAGCTCCGCCAGATCTGGCTGCTGCTCGCGTGACCGCGCGGCGCGCGCGATGCACGCTCGCCTCGCGCGCCCACAGCGCTACCGTCTGAGCCATGACCCGACACGTCGTCGTGACCGGTGCCAGCTCGGGCATCGGCGCTGCCTGCGCGCGCGCCTTCGCCGCGCACGGGGACACCCTCTCCCTGGGCGCCCGCCGCACCGAACGCCTCCCCGAGGTCGTCGAGGGCGCCTTCTGCCACGCGCTGGACGTGACCGACCAGGACAGCGTGCAGGCCTTCGTCGACGCCGCGATCGCGGCCAACGGCCCGATCGACGTGCTCGTCAACAACGCCGGCCTCGCGCGCGGCACCGAGAAGATCGCCGAGGGCACCGGCGAGGCGTGGCGCGAGATGCTCGAGACCAACGTGCTCGGGCTCCTGGAGGTCACGCGCCGCGTGCTGCCCCACATGGTCGAGCACGGCGGCGGCCACGTCGTCGTCATCGGCTCGATCGCCGGGCACAAGGCCTACGTCGGCGGCGGCGTCTACTGCGGCAGCAAGCGCGCGCTGCAGCCGATCTGTGAGGCGATCCGCATGGAGACGCTCGGCAAGAACGTGCGCGTCACCAGCGTCGACCCGGGCATGGTCGACACCGAGTTCTCGCTGGTGCGGTTCCGCGGCGACGCCGAGCAGGCCGAGAAGGTCTACGAGGGCACGCGGCCGCTGGTCGCAGACGACGTCGCCGAGTGCGTGCTGTTCGCGGCCAACCGGCCGGCGCACGTCAACCTCGACAACATCCTGGTGATGCCGACCGACCAGGCCAACCCCTACTTCGTGCACCGCGAGGCCTGAGCCCCGCGGCGGCCGCGGTGCCGCCTACTTGCCCTTGCGCGGCGCCTTCGACGCGCCCTTCTGCAGGACGGGGCCCGGGCGCCAGGAGTGCGGCTCCGGCAGCCGCGGCATGTGCATCGCCAGCAGCGCCATCGCCGTGCCGTAGCCCGCAGAGCGGGGGAACTGCCGGTCGTTCCAGCCGCCGTCGGCCTCGACCGAGCGCGCCAACATGCGCCGCATCTTGTCGCGCAGCTCGTCGCGCAGCCCCTTGTCCGCGAGCTGCTCGATCGCCTGCGCGCAGTAGAGGTGGCCGAACAAGAAGTAGTAGGGCGCGATCCCGTACGGCGGGATGTGGGTGCCACGCTGGCTCTTGCGCACCGCGAGGTCGTCCCAGTGCTCGAAGAACAGCTGCACCGCCTGCGCGTGCCGCGCAGCGTCGCCGCGTCCCGCGAGCGCGAGCGTCGTCTCGCAGACGGCGGCGCGCGCGGCCGCCGACGGCGTCTTGTCCATCATGCCGAGGTCCTCGTCGGGCACGTCGTTGCGGCTTTCGGAAGGCGCCCCGTAGGCGTAGCCGCCGCGCTTGCTGCGGGCGCGCTCGCGCGCCGCCAGCGCGTCCTCGACGACGTGGTCGGGGACCTCGTGGCCGCGCGCCTTGGCGTGGAACAGCGCCTGCAGCGCGGGCGCGGTCATGAAGGTCGACGCCTTGTTGCGCGGGCTCAGGTAGCCGCGCCGGCGCGAGTAGTTCCAGCCGCCGCTCTCGGGGATCGCGGACTCGACGAGCACCTCGACGAGCCACGGCACCCGCTGCGCCACCTGGCCCTCGAGGTCTGCGGGCACGAGCCGGAAGTCCTGCAGGTGCAGCAGGCAGGTCAGCGCGTAGATGTGCCCCCAGCCGCGCACGTCGTAGCCACCCTTGAAGCCCTTCTGCATCCGCTCGACGTCGAGCGACTCCAGCACGAAGCGCAGCGCGCGGTCGACGGCGGCGACGCGCTGCGGGTCGTCGCGGTAGCCCGGTGCGCAGACCATGCCGAGGATCGAGATCGCCGTGCCGCCGCAGCGGTATCCCTGCGGCAGCGCGCCGCCGTCCTCGCGGTAGACCCCCTCGTAGGGCCACTGGCCGCCGGCCTCCTCGAGCCCGAGCATTGCGGTCAACGCGACCTTCGTCGCAGACGCCACGTCGAGGGCCGGCACCTCGGGCACCGGGAACTCGGTGATCAACCGGCCACCGCGCGGCCCCTCGGCCGCCACTTCGCGAGCGGCCGCCTTCTTGGTGGCGGGCGCCTTCTTCTGGGCGAGCCCTGCTGTGCAGGGGACCGCGATCGCAGCGAACGCCGCGAGCGCACCGACGAACCGACGTGAGAGCATGGCCGTCTCCTTTCGGGGGTGGGATGTGCACCACCAGCATCCCTCGACGGCGAGCACGGCGCCAGGGTAGCTTGCCGGCATGAACGTCCGCATCGTCGCGCTGCCGCTGCTCGCTGCTGCTTTCGCGGCCGCCGTGTGGTGGCAGACCCCCGCGGAGTCCAGGAGCCCGGCGGCGACGTGGCGCGTCGGGCCCGTCGACGCGTTCGCGCAGGCGCGCAACTACGTGGACCTGCCGAAGGAGTCGCCGGTCCGGCTGTCGTTCTCCTGCTGGGCGCCGCGCTACGTCTACGTCTTCAGCCAGAGCGCCGAGGACGGGACCCTGCTGCTGTTCCCGACGCCGGACGTGGAGGGCAGCCCTGCCAACCCGCTGCAGCCAGGGCGCACGGTGCTGCCGGGCGAGCTGGGCGACCGCCCGGTCGCCTGGACGACGCGCAGCCAGATCCGCGCCACCACCGCCTACGTGGTGGTCGCCGCGGACCGACCGCTGCCCGAGCTCGAGGCGCTGCTGCCGCGCCTGCGGCGGTGGAGCAACCGCCTGCTGCCGAACCGCGCGATGCGGGTGACCAAGCCGTCTGTCGACGTCGCGCTGCTCGGGGCCCCGGGCGAAGGCTGGCCCGCCGCCGTGCTGGCCCGTGCTGCGGATCGGCAGCTGGCCGCGACCGAGGTCAACGGACCGCTCCGGCCAGACGAGCAGCTCCCTGGAGTCTGGAGCGGCGGCTTCCGCGCGCGCGAGCGGCGTGCGGACGACGGCAAGTAGGCGGCGCGCTCAGCGCGCGCCGAGCGCGTCCTCGACGGCGGCGCAGAGCACGTGCACGCACAGCAGGTGGCTCTCCTGGATGCGCGCCGTGTTGCCCGACGGCACGTGCACGGCGACGTCGGCGAGCTCGGCCGTCGCGCCGCGCCGCTCTCCGCAGAGCACCGCGGTGCGCACGCCCATCTCGCGCGCCTTCTGCATCGCCGCGACGACGTTCTTGCTGCCGCCCGAGGTCGTGATGCCGATCAAGAGGTCGCCTGGCCGGCCCACCGCCTCGACCTCGCGGGCGAACACCTGCTCGTAGCCGGCGTCGTTGCCGATCGCGGTCAGCGCGGGCACCTGGTGGCCCAGCGCGATCGCGGCGTAGCCCCTGCGGTCCTTGTGCTCGAACCAGCCGACCAGCTCGCCCGCGGCGTGCGCGGCGTCACAGGAGCTGCCGCCGTTGCCGCACAGCATCAGCTTGCCGCCGGCTCGCAGGCACTCGATCGCCGCGTCGCAGAGCGCCTGCAGCGCGGGCGTGCAGGCGTCGAGGAAGCGCTGCTTGGTCGCGATGCTCTCCTCGACCGTGGCGCGGATCTTGGCGTCGTTCATGTCTCGTGCCCGACCATAGCCGCGGCTCAGCCGCCATGCACGGCCGCGACCGCAGCCTCGACGTCGGGCGCGTGCCCCTGGGCGCGGAGGCCGTCGCCCAGCGCGCGCAGCGCGGTGACGACGTTCTCGGTGCGGGCCCCGTGGCCCATCAGCCCGACGCGGAACACGCGGCCGGCGAGGTCGCCGAGGCCGCCGCCCACCTCGATGTGGTGCTGCTGCCGCAGGTGCCGCCGGAACGCCGCGTCGTCGACGCCTTCGGGGTAGCAGACCGGCGTGAGCATCGGGGCGGCGTGCGCAGCGGGCACCAGCGGCTCGAGGCCGAGCGGCCCGAGGCCCCGGCGGAACGCCGCGGAGACGTCGCGGTGGCGCTGGAAGCGCGCGTCGAGGCCCTCCTGCTCGATCTCGTCGAGCGCGGCGTCGAGCGCGTAGACCATGCTGACCGGCGCGGTGTAGTGGTAGGACCGCTCGGCGCCGAAGTAGCCGGTCAACAGGCTGGTGTCGAAGTAGAACGGGACCGGGTGCGTGCGGGCGCGCACGCGCTCGAGCGCGCGCTCGGAGAACGTCACCGGCGCGAGCCCCGGCGGCACCGACAGGCACTTCTGTGTGCCGCAGAAGGCCGCGTCCACGCCGACGTCGTCGAACTCGAGCGGCACGCCGGCGATGCTGGTCACGCAGTCGACGCAGAACAGCGCGCCCGCGTCCCGAGCGCCGCGCGCGATCGGCCGCAGGTCGGTCAGCACGCCGGTGCTGGTCTCGGCGTGCACGACGACGCACATGCGGGTCGGCCCGGCGTGGATCGCGCGCACGACCTCGTCGGGGTCGAGCGGGCTGCCGAACGGCACCTCGACGGCGACGGCCTCGCCGCCCGCGCGGCGCACCGCGTCGGCGAACCGCCGGCCGAACACCCCGTGCACGCCGACGACGACGCGGTCACCCGGCTCGAC
>JBERSB010000142.1:0-5552 GCA_041236755.1 Luminiphilus sp.
CGGGCACGATGGTCGGGGGCCGCGGCGTCACCTTGCCCAAGGTATGCGACGGCGAAGCGCTGGTGCTGGCGCTGCGCCTGCACGAAGCCGGCCGCCAGCAGCGCTCGCAGGCCAATCTCACTGCGGCCGTCTCTACCGAGGACCTCACGGCCGTCGATCGCGGCGCGCTCGAGGACGTCGTGGTCGCCGAGCTGGACGAGGCGCAGGGGCGCGTGTTCGCGGTGCGCGAGCAGCGCTACCGCGGCCTGACGCTGCGCGCATCGCGCGGCGGCGAGGTCGCGCCGGACGACGCGCGCGCGCTGCTGCTGCCCGTGGTGGGCCGCGACCCGTGGCGGTGGCTCGGCGAGCAGAAGGAGCTGCGGCGCCTGCTCGGCCGCATGGCGTGGCTCGCCGAGCGCGCGCCGGAGCTGGACCTGCCGGTGTTCGACGACGCGGCCGTCGCCGACGCGGCGCTCGACCTGCTGACCGGGACCGACCTCAAGCAGCTGCGCGGCGCCAAGGTCAACGAGGTGCTGCTCCACCGGCTGACGCAGGCACAGCAGCGGACGCTGAAGCAGGCTGCGCCGGACCGGATCGAGCTGCCGACCGGGCGGGCGGCGGTGGTGGACTACACCGCGGAGGCCGGCCCGACCGTCGCCGCGCGGCTGCAGGAGTTCTTCGGGCTGCCCGAGGTCGCGCGCCTCGCAGGCGGCCGCGTGCCGGTCGTGCTGCAGCTGCTCGCGCCGAACCAGCGGCCGGTGCAGATCACCACCGACCTCAGGAGCTTCTGGCAGAACGTCTACCCCCAGATCCGCAAGGAGCTGGGGCGGCGCTACCCGCGCCACAGCTGGCCCGAGGACCCGCTCTCTGCCAACCCGGAGTCGCGCCCGAAGCCGCGTCGGCGCCGCTAGCCGGCGGCCTCGGGCGCCGCCTCGGAACCTGCCGCGTCCGGCCGGTGCCACGGCCGTTCCACCCGACTGCCGTATTCCTGGACGGAGCCCCCCAACTGCTCAAGATCTGGGCGGTTGTGGTCGAAACCACTCATGGAACCGGACCCATGGGCCTCGACCTCAAACTCGGACAACGGCAGGAGCAGCGCATGGCGCTGCTGCCCCAGATGCTGCAGTCGATCGAGGTCCTGCAGCTCGCCACGGCCGACCTCGTGGGGTTCCTCGAGGCCGAGCTGCAGCAGAACGAGACCCTCGAGGTGCAGCGGCGCGAGGTCGAGGCGCCCGAGCGCCCAGAGCGAAAGGAGAGCGATGGGGACGAGCCCCGCCTCGACGAGCTGCGTCGCGCCGGTCAGGGAACCGAGGACAAGAAGCTCGGGTTTCTGAACAACGTCCCGGCGCGCGGCCGCAACCTGGTCGAGTTCATCGCCGAGCAGCTCGCGTTCCGCGGCGTGCCCGACCTCGTCGCCGAGGTCGTCGGGCAGCTGGCCGAACGCCTGGACGAGCGCGGCCTGCTCGCCGACAGCGACGCGGACGTCGCGGCCGAGCTGGGGCTCGACGTCGACCTCGTCGCGACGGCCCGGGGCGCGCTGCAGGCGCTCGAGCCGCGCGGCCTCGGCGCGCACGACGCGATCGAGGCGATGCTGATCCAGGCGCAGGGCGACCCCGACCTGCCGCTGATCGAGGCCATGCTCCGAGAACACCTCGACGGCCTGTCGCGCAACAAGCTGCCCGACGTCGCCCGCGCGCTGCAGCTCTCCATCGAGGAGCTGCAGCAGCTGATGACGCGGGTGCGCGAGCTGAACCCGCGCCCGGGCGCGGAGTTCTTCGACGGCCAGGACCTGCCGATCCAGCCCGAAGCCTTCGTCTGGCTGCAGAACGGCGAGGTCAAGGTCGCGCTCGACGACGAGGCGCTGCCCGACCTGCACGTCAACGAGGAGTACGCGGCGCTGTGCGGCGACCGCCGCACCGAGCGCGAGGTGAGGGACTACCTGCGGCCCAAGCTGCGCTCGGCGCGCGACCTGATCGAAGCGATCCAGCAGCGCAAGGCGACGCTGTCGCGCGTGGTGCTCGCGACCATGCAGCAGCAGCGCGCGTTCCTCGAGCGCGGCCGCACCGCGATCCGGCCGCTGCGGATGAGCGAGATCGCCGACGAGCTCGAGCTGCACACCTCCACCGTCAGCCGCACGATCGCGGGCAAGCACGTGCAGACCGACCGCGGCGTGTTCGCGCTGCGCGAGTTCTTCGACGGCAGCCGGATGGGCCACGCATCCAGCGAAGGACAGGGCCGCATGGCGGTCTCCCAGCAGGTCCAGGACCTGGTGGACCAGGAAGACAAGCTGCGGCCGATGTCGGACGACGAGATCGTCGCCCGGCTCGCTGAGCGAGACGTGCAGGTCGCGCGGCGCACGGTCGCAAAGTACCGCAGGGAGCTGGGGATCCCGTCCAGCTACCAACGCAGACACTTCACCGACGAGTCATGACGAACTACGACCCATACGCCTACGGAGAGGTCCGCCTCGACCCCAACAAGCAGCGGGCGCCGATCCAAGACCAGGAAGACGACGACGACCCGCTGTACGGCACGGCGAGCCGGCCCGTGATCGAGACCTCACAGGAACCCGAGCAACCGCCTGTCGACGCGAGCTGGGCGTTGCTCGGCGAGGACGTCCAGGACCTGCTGCCCGGCGCGGACGTGGCGGCCGAGCCCGACCCGCTCGACGAGCTCGCGCCGGCGCCGCCCGCGCCGGCGCCGCAGCAGGCTGCGCCGGCCTCGCAGCGGGTCTCGTCCAAGGCGCAGCCCCAGCGCACGATCGACCGGCAGCCGCTCTCGCAGTTCGTGGGCGACGACGGCGTGCGCGCTCGGCCAGCGCGGCGACGGGCTGTGGGTGTGCCGCGACGCACGTCAGCCGTGGTCGCGGCTGTCCTGCCGGCGATGCTGTGCAGCGGCGGCGCTGCTGCCTCTTGGTGGTTCTGGCAGACCCAGGAGAACCCGGTGATGGCCGCCATTCTCGGCGCAGCAGCCGTGGTCAGCGCGCTGTTCGCCTGGCTGCTTCTGCGCGGCTGAGCGACTATCGTCGGCCGCGGTGCCGACCTACCTGCTGACAGTCGCCTACGACGGCACGCACTTCCACGGCTGGCAGCGCCAGCCCGGCGTGCGCACGGTCCAGGAAGAGCTGGAGAAGGCCTGCGA
The DNA here is from genome assembly GCA_041236755.1 of Luminiphilus sp. Lineage (GTDB taxonomy): Bacteria > Planctomycetota > UBA1135 > UBA1135 > UBA2386. The sequence continues at coordinate 3,121 of JBERSB010000142.1, forward strand.
GGTCGTCGACCTGCCGAATACGCACGTCGAGGGTGCCGGCCGGACCGACACCGGCGTGCACGCGTTCGGGCAGTGCGCGCACATCCGCATCGACAGAGACTTCCCGCCGCCCAAGCTGCAGCTGGCGCTGAACTCGAACCTGCCCGAGGACGTCTCGGTGCGGCGCGTGGTCGAGGCGCCCGACGCCTTCCACGCGCGCTTCTTCGCCGGCGGCAAGCGCTACCTGTACCGCGTCGTCTGCAGCGCGGTGAAGCCCGCGGTCGGCCGGCCCTACTTCCACTGGAGCCGACGCGACGTCGACCTCGACGCGATGCGCGCCGCGATGCAGTGCCTGCGCGGCGAGCACGACTTCGCCTCGTTCGCGACCAACCCGGGCTACGCGCGCTCCCGCGGCACCGTGCGCACGCTCCAGCACGTGCACCTCGTGCGCCGACGCGACGGCTTCGACTTCGTCGTGCAGGGCTCGGGCTTCCTCTACAACATGGTCAGGAACCTCGTCGGCACGCTGCTCGAGGTCGGCTACGGCAACCGGCCGCCCGAGTGGGTGCGCGAGGTGCTCGACGGCGCCGACCGCCGGCTGGCGGGCGCGACCGCGCCCGCACGCGGCCTCTACCTGCTGCGCGTGCTCTACGGCGACGACCTCAGCGTTCCTGCGGGCAAAGAGCCGGGCCGCTAGTGGCAGCGGCGTTCGGGTGGCTAGCATGCCCCGCATGCAGGGGACAACAGAACAGCTGGAGCTCTGGACGCGGATCGCGGCGTTCGACCTGGACGCGGTAGACGCGGAGCTGCCGTTCTCCGCGCGGCTCGCCCGCGACAACGGCTGGTCGCGCGCATACGCCGTGCGCGCGATCGAGGAGTACAAGCGGTTCGTGTTCCTCGCGATGGCCGCAGGTCATCCCGTCACGCCTTTGGACGAGGTCGACCAGGTGTGGCACCTGCACCTCTGCTACACGCGCTCCTACTGGGAGGACCTCTGCGGCGAGGTGTTGCGTGCGCCGCTGCACCACGGACCTACCCGCGGGGGAGCAGCGGAGCGCGCGCGCTTCGATGATCAGTACCGCCGCACGCTGGCGAGCTAAGAGGTGTTCTTCGACGAGCCGCCGTCGGTCGCCTGGTGGCCCTCGCCTGTCCAGAGGTTCGCTCGGCGCCGTTGGCGACGCGTCGACCTCGGCGCGCGGCGGACCGTGCCTCGGTCGGGCGTCCTCGCCGCTGCGGCTGCTGCGCTCGTGCTCGGATTTTCGAGCTGCAGTGGCACGTTCGAGTTCACCGACGAGGGCGCCGTTGCAGCCTGTCTATTCCTGATAGTGGTCGCGTTCGTGCTGTGGCGAGGGCGGCGCGGCAGCGGTGACGGGTGCTCGGGCTTCTGGTCGGGCGACGGCGGCTGCGGCGGCTGCGGCGGCTGCGGAGATTGATCCGGAGTCAGCGGGCTTGCGCGGTCCGTCCGCGCGTGCGAGCGTGCCCGCATGAACAAGCAGGAAGAGGCTCGCCGGAAGCGGCTCCGCCGGTTGCTCAAGGGCGAGGACCAGCAGGTCCAGGTCGCCTGCGAGGATCTTCGCTGGCTGCTCGACGAGACCGGGCGGCTGCAGCAGGCCAACGACCGGCTGCGCAAGCAGAACCGCAAGCTCCGGCTGAAGTCCCCAGCTGCGCACGACGGAGCCGGCGACGCGGACGAGGCGTGAGCGGGGCGATGTGCTCGGCTCGCGTTGCCGCGGGCCTCGGGCGTGCGTATCGTCAGAGAACACACCCATGAAGACGTCCAAGCTGCAGGCCTGTCTCGCGCTGTTCGCCCTGTTGTGCTCGCTGAGCGCGCCGCTGTCGGCGCAGGGCGCGCGCTACCTGATCCCCGAGCGCATCGAACGCGCGACCGAGCAGGGCGAGGACGGCAAGCAGGCGTGGGCCAAGTGGCCCGCGCCCGATTGCGGCAGCTGCAAGGGCACCGGCAAGTCGGTGTGCGCGACGTGCGCGCGCTTCCCGAAGGAGGCGACGGACTGCCCCGAATGCGGGCGCAAGGACCCCAAGCACCTCGCCGCGTGCCGCGCGTGCGCGGGTAAGGGCAAGATCGCGGATCCGCTCGACCAGGTGCCGTGCGCCGGGTGCATGGGCTCGGCGATGTTCCTCTGCACGGTCTGCGGCGGCGGCGGCCAGCTCAAGGTCGGCGCAGCCAAGCGCTGGAGCAAGTGCCCGGCGTGCCGCGGTGACGGCAAGTTCGCGTGCGGCGCCTGCAACGGCGAGCGCGTGATGACGTCGCTGGCGCTGAAGCCGTCGCTACGCGACGCGGAGCTCGACGCGCTGCAGAAGGCGATGCAGGCCGTGGACAAGTCGATGGCGCTGTTCGGCAAGTTCACGCCGACGGGCGGCACCAAGGCGCGCAAGTCCGTCAAGGAGCTCGGCAAGGCCTACGACGCGATGAAGAAGTTCCACCCTGCGTTCAA
>JBERSB010000143.1:0-4749 GCA_041236755.1 Luminiphilus sp.
CAGACCAGCCACGCGCACAGCGGCGGCAGCACCAGCGCCAGCTCCTTGCTCATCAATGCTGCGGCGGTCGCGGCCCCGCCCCGCCACCGCGCGCCGCGCTGCGCCGGTGTGCGCAGGCCCAGCCCGAGCGGCAGCAGGCACCAGACGGTCGTGTGGCTGTCGACGCGGCCCACGACCCACGCGATCGAGCCGGCGTGGCTCGCCATGATCGCCCAGAGCACGCCGGCGCCGAACGCGCTGCCGTCCGGCAGGAACCGCCGCCACACGAGCGCGACCAGCAGCGCGCTGATGGCGTGCGCGAGCACGTTGCTGAGGTGCCCGACGGGCGGGCCGACGCCGCCGAGCGTCTGGTCGAGCCAGAAGCTGAACGTGATCAGCGGCCGGTAGAAGGCCCAGACGTCGGTCGCGGAGTACTGCGGGCCGACGAAGTCCCGGACGACGTTGCCGAAGTCGCTGGCATACGCCGTCGCGATGAAGTCGTCGCTCGCGAGGTAGGGATCGATCGGCCACCACGCCAGCGCTGCGAGCGCCGGCAGGCACCAGAACCACCGGGGCATCGCGGACACGTCCTGCAAGGTAACCTCGGCGGCGCCGGCTGCGGGGCTAGAGCATCGTGCCCATGACGACCATCTCCATCACCATGGCGCCCTCGCAGAACACCTGCGCGTTCATCCTGGCGAGGCGGCGGCCGCTGATCTTCTCGACGCTGCTCACGAAGTAGACCCGCGCGGGCGGCGTGACCTGGCCGCGGACGCGCACGCCGTCGATGCCCGCGAGCCCGATCATCTGGTCGCTCATCCACTGGTCCTGCTGCTTGACGAGGAACGTCGCGATCTGCGCGCCGCCTTCGATCATCAGGACGCCGGGGAACAGCGGTCGGCCCGGGATGTGGGCCTCGCCCCACCAGGGGTTCTCGTCCCAGTCCTTGTAGCCGACGGCGATGTTGCGCTCGCGGTCGAGGTGCACGATCCCGTCGAGCAGCTGGAAGGTGCCGCGCTGCGGCAGGCAGCGGCGGAGCTCCTCTTCGGGCACGACGTGCTCGGTCAGATCCAGGCTCTGCAGGTCGATGATCGGCTGGCCCATAGGTGCGCAGAGGCTACCTCACGGCCGCGGCCAAGTCGGCCCAGATTCGGCGACAATCGCGGCGCTACCAGCCGCTGCGCTTGAGCACGAAGCGCTGCAGCTGCGGGCCCGTGTCGGCCTGCAGCGTGATCTGGCGATCGACGCGCCGGAACTTCGGGCGCTCGACGGTGACCTGCCACTTGCCGGCCTGCAGGTGCGGGAAGCGCGCGCGCCCGAGGGCGTCGGTGGTCGTCTCGAACTCCTTGAGGCGCCGCCGGTCCGTGCGCACCAGGGTGACCTTTGCGCCCTCGATCCCGTAGGCGCCGTCGCCGACCTCGAGGTCGAGCTGGACCCCGCGGGCGATCGTCATCACGTGGCCCTGGCCCTGGATCTTGCGGCCGAAGTTGCGCTTGCCGGGCTGCACGGTGACCACCTCGCGCTCGCCGAACGGCTGGCCCTGCATGGTCGCGATCAGCTCGTACTGCCCCGCGAGCACGCTCTCGAAGACGACGCTGCCGAAGTTGTCGGTCTTGCCGGCGAGGCGCGGGCGGCCGTGCGGCAGACCTTGCGGCATCAACAGCAGGTCGACGTCCGGGTGCGCGCCGCCGTCCTGGTCGCGCAGCAGGATCGAGTAGGGCGCGCCCGAGGTCACCGCCAGCACGACGTCCTCGTGCAGCGGCTGCGTCTCGGTGACCGACAGCGTGCGCGCGCTCGTGTTGAGGCCGGGCGCGTGCAGCGTGACGCGGTAGGGGTAGTCCGAGAACGGCACGTCGCGGACCTCGAAGGTCGGCGTGCCGCGGCCGCGCTCGACGGGCTGCATGATCCGGCGCGGCGCCTGGCCGTCATTGCCGAAGCTGCTGCGCATCTCCTCGACGATGACCGTCATCGTGGTCAGCTTGTCGAGCACCGAGACCGCCAGCTGCACGTCGCCGCGGATGATGCCCGAGGTCCATCCCGACGTGTCCTCCCGCTGCGGCGCGCTCGCGACCGCGACCTGGTCGCTGCGCTGGAAGGTCCCCTCCGCCGGCGCGGCCTCGAGCGCTGCGGCCGGCGCGGTCGGGGCCTCGACGGGCGCCTTCAGGTAGGTCGGCACGTCCTCGTAGGTCGTCGCCAGCGTGTCCTGGCTGAACAGGACCACGCCTGCGGCCAGGCCGAGGCACAGGATCCCTACCAGGATGGAGACGTTGCGCTGGTGCATGCCGGTTGCGCGGAGCCCGCAGGAGCGCGGTTCCTACCCTCCATAGTAACCCCTCATCCGGGGGCAACCGCGGGTTCTGTGCGGCCGACCGAAGCTGTGGCCCGTATTGGGACCGCGCCTTGACGCAGCAGGCCCGGTGGCCGAGGTGCCGCGGCCGGCGGGCTGCCTCGCTTCGGTGCCGTCGGAGGTTCGGCCCCGCGCCCCGCGCCACCGAGGCCGCCCCGACCACCAGGGCGCCGACAGCCAACAGCAGCCAGAGGTCCGGTCCGAGCGCCAGCGTCACGACCGCGAGCTTCGCGTGCTGCCGTGGGGATCACGCCAACGGACGGTGAAGATCCGCGCCGCGGCGCTCCCGCCGGCATCAGCGCGGCGCGGCTGTGACCGCGTCCTGCACGCGCTGCAGCTCGTCGAGCAGCTTGGGCAGCGTCTCGAGCCGCAGCATGTTCGGCCCGTCGCTGGGCGCGTGGTCGGGGTCCTCGTGGACCTCCATGAACAGCCCGTCGACGCCGCACGCGACGGCGGCGCGCGCGAGGTAGGGCACCTTCGTGCGGTCGCCGCCCGTCGAGGCTCCCTCGCCGCCGGGCCGCTGGACCGAGTGCGTCGCGTCGAACACCAGCGGCTGCCCGAAGGCCCGCATCGTCGGGAAGCCCGCGAAGTCGACCACCAGCGTGCGGTATCCGAACGACGTGCCGCGCTCGGTCAGCATGATCTGGTCGGTCCCGGCCGCGCGGAGCTTCTTGACGATGTTGCCGGTGTCCTCGGGCGCCAGGAACTGGCCCTTCTTGACGTTGACGACCCGGCCGGTGGCGGCCGCGGCCAGCAGCAGGTCGGTCTGCCGACAGAGGAACGCAGGGATCTGCAGGCAGTCGACGGCCTCTGCTGCTGCGGCGCACTGCCCGGCCTCGTGCACGTCGGTCAGCACCGGCAGGCCGTGCTCGCGGCCGGCCTCCTGGAGGATCGCGAGGCCCTCGTCGACGCCGGGCCCGCGGAACGCCGCGCCCGAGGTCCGGTTGGCCTTGTCGAAGCTGCTCTTGAAGACCAGCGGGACGCCCGCCGCGCGGCACGCCTTGGCGATCGCCTCTGCGTGGCGCAGCGCGTGTTCGCGGCTCTCGATCACGCACGGCCCGGCGATCAGCGCGAACGGGTGGTCTCCCCCGAACGGCACCGCGCCGACGCGGACGGTCTGCACTTCAGCTGCGCTCATCGCGCCGATGCTACCCGCCGCAAAGGCCGGGCGGCGCGACATATCCTCGCGAGCGCTGCTGCGCGCGGGGACTTCAGCGCGCCGGCTCCGGCGCGAGGACGCGCACAGGAGTCGCCTCGAGCGAGATCTGCAGCGGGCTCTCGCCCGCGTAGTCGCCGTCCAGCTGGCAGGGGGCCGCGCCCTCGATGCGCACCTCGCGCGCGCGCAGGATCGTCAGGTGGCGCCCGGCGCGCAGCAGGCCGAGGGTCGCCCGCAGTCCGTGGTAGAGCCAGCGCAGCCGCGAGCGCATGTGGAACGCGAGCACGTGCAGCTCGCCGCTGTCCCGGTGCGCGTCGGGCAGGTAGAGGATGCCGCCGTAGTTGCGGACGCGCGTGACCAGCACGGTGTGCACGTCGTCGAGCGGCGCGCCGCCGTCGCAGGAGACCCGCAGGCGCGGCTGCGGCCAGCGGCGCACGACGTGCAGCAGCGGCCCGAGCCACTTCAGCTTGCTGAGCGTGCCCGTGCGGACCTCGCTCATGCGCTTGACGATGGCGCCGTCGACCCCGACGCCGACGAACAGCAGGAACCTCCTGCCGCCGCTGATCCCCACCGCGAGCGGATGCGCGCGGCCCTGTGCGATCACGGCTGCTGCGGCATCGACGTCGCGCGGCAGGCCGAGCTCGAGCGCGAGCACGTTGGCCGTGCCGACCGGCAGGACGCCCAGCGGCACGTCGAGGTCGGCCATGCCGTTGAGCACCTCGTTGACGGTGCCGTCGCCGCCGAGCGCGACCAGCGCGTCCCACGCCTCACCCGCGGCGGTGGCGGCGCGGCGTTCGGCGTCGCCTGCGGCGTTCGTGAGGTGGACCTCGGCTTCGACGCCGCGCGCCCGCAGCGCCGCTGCGAGCGCCGGCGCGAGCTCCCGGCCGCGGCCGCCGCCGGAGATCGGGTTCGCGATCAGCAGCACCCGCCGCGGCGCGCTCGACCCTGCCTGCGCGCGTGACGGTGCGTGCGAAGGCTGGGCGTGGGCTTCTGGCACGGCAGCGCGGACCATACGACCTCCACGCTTCCGCTCGCCAGCCGAACCTGCAACCAGACGGCCCCACATGGGCTCGCTCCGCATCCTCGGTACCGGCGCCGAGGGCTTCCTCGGTCGCTACGTCACCGACGCCGTGCGCGACGCCGGCCACGTGGCGCTGGCGACGTCGCGCAGCGGCGGCGACGCGGCCGTCGACCTACTCGCGCCGGGCATGGTGGCGGCGGTGGTGGAGGGCCTGCAGCCGGACCTCGTGATCCACCTCGCGGCGAT
>JBERSB010000144.1:0-8515 GCA_041236755.1 Luminiphilus sp.
CGCGTCGACCCAGTGCCCCGAGCTCACGGTGAGCGGCGGGTCGGACACCTCGAACTCTAGGAACATGGTGCCCGCGACGACCGGCAGCGGCGTCGTGAACGTGATCTGCACGATCTCCTCGCCGACGGTCGTCGACGGACCGGGCGCCGCCAGCGCCGGGGCGTTGACGACCGCAGGACCGAAGACGATCTGCGTGCCGGGCGGGCGGTTCTGCGTGAAGTTGCCGTTCACGATGGCGGCGACCTGGTTCTGGAAGCCTGCGCGCACCGTCAGCGTCCGTGAGATCGCCGGGTAGGCCGTGTCGCCCGGCAGCACGGAGCGGCGCAGCCGCACACCCGTGACCGTCTCGCCGACGAAGTTCTGCGGCAGCAGCGGCGGGTCGACGAACACCTGCAGCTTGCCCTCGCTCCAGCGCAGCGGCATCGCCACCGCGGCGTTGCCGGGCAGGGTCTCACAGACGGGCGGCACCGTCGCGGTGGACTGGGCCAACGCTACGGGGCACGCGAACAGGGCGATCGCCAGGGCGTTCTCGGGCATCCTTTACCTCCAGGAGCCCTTGTCATCGGCATTTGGGGCGATCACCCCCAAGGCAATCCGATGCGGTCGGGGCATGTCCGGGAGCCTGCCCGTGGAGATCGGCCGTACAAAGAGAAAGGGCTCGGTCCCCACCGAGCCCTTCCTGAGGGTCGTCCGCAACTCGACGCCCCTACTTCCCTGTCCCACTGCACCTATCGACCCTCGACCGCGGTGGACCTGAGCCCTTCCCCGCGACGTCCCTGAAAGAAACGTTCGTTGCCATGGAAGGGCCCTCTGCGCGAGCATGGCACGATGGCTGCTCCCAAGGCCCCCGTGACCATCGTGACCGGCGCGAGCCGGGGCATCGGCCGGGCCGTGGCGTCAGCGCTCGTCGGGGACGGGCACCGGCTCGTGCTGGTCGCACGCGGCGAGGCCGCGCTGCAGCGCGCGGCCGACGAGCTGCAGCAGGACGGCGGCGACGTCGCGACCTTCGTCGCGGACCTCGGCACAGCAGGCGCGGTCGACGAGGTCGTGTCCGCGACCGAGCGCCACTTCGGCCCGCCGGACGTGGTGATCAACAACGCGGGCACGGCGCCTTCGGCCAAGGTCGAAGACACGACGCCCGGCATGGCGCAACAGGCGCTGGACCTGCACGTCGCCACACCGCTCGCGTTCGCGCGGCGCACGGCGGCCGCGATGAAGGCGCGCGGCCACGGCTGCTTGCTGCACCTCGCGTCGACCGCAGGGCTCCGCGGCTACCCCTACACCTCGGCCTACACGGCCGCCAAGCACGGCATGGTCGGTCTCGCTCGCGCGCTCCACGCCGAGCTGTCGGGCAAGGGAGTCGACGTCTACGCGGTCTGCCCGGGCTTCGTCGACAGCGACATCACGCGCGGCGCGGCCGCCGCCCTCGCCGACAAGGGCCGCACCACGGCCAAGGCCGCGCTCGAGCAGATGGGGCGACAGAACCGCATCGGCCGTATGCACACCTGCGAAGAGGTCGCCGCTGCCGTGGCGCGCCTGCTCCGCGAGCGGCCGCAAGGCTGCGTCTACGAACTCGACCGGGAACCCGCTGCGTTCCTCGACGGATCATGAGCGACTCCGACTTCCAGTTCGACGTCGACGACGACGGCGTCGCGGTGCTGACCTTCGACCGCCCCGAGACACTCAACTCGCTGACGTTCGCGATCTACGGCCAGCTCGAGCGGCTGTTCCGCGACCTGCGCACCGACGACCGCGTCAAGGTCGTGGTGATGACCGGCGCGGGCAAGGGCTTCTGCAGCGGCGGCAGCGTCGACGAGATCATCGGGCCGCTGCTCGAGACAGAGGTCGACCGCACGCTCGAGTTCACGCGGATGACGGGCGCCGTGGTGCGCATGATGCTGCGCCTCGACAAGCCGATCATCGCGGCGATCAACGGCGTCGCCTCCGGCGCGGGCTCCGTGCTCGCGTTGGCGAGCGCCCTGCGGGTGCTGTCCGAGAAGGCGAAGTTCGCGTTCCTGTTCACCAAGGTCGGCCTGACGGGCGCCGACATGGGCGCCGCGTGGCTGCTGCCCAAGGTCGTCGGCACCGGACGCGCGATGGAGCACCTCATGTTGGGCGACAAGATCCCCGCGGACGAGTGCTACCGGATCGGCCTCGCCAACCGCGTGGTGGCGCACGATGACGTGCTCGATGAGTCCTTGGCGCTGGCGCGGCGGCTCGCCCACGGCCCGGGCCTCGCCATCGGCATGACCAAGAAGATGGTCTGGCACGAGTGGCCGATGGACCTCGACGCCGCGGTCGAGCAGGAGGCGCAGGCCCAAGCGCTGCTGCTGCGCGCGCACGACCACCGCGAGTTCTACAACGCGTGGATGGAGCAGCGCGAACCGAGGTTCCAAGGACGATGAACGACTCGCTCTGGCTCCCCGACAGCGACCTCGACGACGAGCTGCTCGCGTTCACCCGCGGCGTGCGCGCGTTCGCCGAGGACAAGCTGCTGCCTCACGCGCGCCGCATCGACGAAGAGGGGACGTTCCGGCGCGAGATGGTCACCGAGCTCGGCGAAGCGGGCATCCTCGGCGGCCCGCTCGCGCCCGAGCACGGCGGCGGCGGCTGGTCGCCGCTGCAGCTGGCGCTGGCCCACGAGGAGCTGGGCGCTGTGTGCGGCAACGCGCGCGGATTCTGCGCGGTGCAGACGGGCCTCGTCAAGAAGACCATCGCCAAGAACGGGAACGACGCCCAACGCGAGCGCTGGGTCGGCCCGCTCGTCCGGGGCGAGGCGATCGGCTGCTTCGCGCTGACGGAGCCCAACGCCGGCAGCGACGTCGCCTCGATGACGACGCACGCCGTGCCGCAGCAGGACGGCAGCTACCTCGTCAGCGGGCAGAAGCACTGGGTGACCAACGCCGGGGTCGCGGACGTGATGCTGCTGTTCGCGACCGTCGATCCCGACAAGAAAGGCAAGGGCATCACGGCCTTCCTGATCGACGCCGACCGTCCAGGCCTCGACCGACGCCCGATGGACGGCGTCGAGCTCGGCCACCGCGGCAGCGACCACGCCGTGCTGACGTTCGACGGCGTGCGCATCGCGCCCGACGAGGTGATGGGCCCGGTCGGCAAGGGCTTCGGGATCGCGCTCGGCGGGCTCTCGGCGGGCCGCCTCTCCGTCGCCGCTGGCGCCGTCGGCATCCACCGCGCCGCGCTCGCCGCGACCGCGCAGTTCACGCGAACGCGCGAGCAGTTCGGCCAGCCGCTGGCGCAGTTCCAGATGGTCCAGGAGCGCCTCGCCGACATGCTGACCTCGCTGCACTGCAGCCGCGAGCTGGTGCACCGCTGCGCACGCCGACGCGCAGCAGGCGTCGAGACGCACGCCGACGTGGCGATGGCCAAGCTGCAGTCGACCGAGGCCGCCGCGACCGCCGCCGACCACGCGGTGATGCTGCACGGCGCGCGCGGCTACACGTCGGCCTATGTCGTCGAGCGCCTCTGGCGTGACGTCCAGGCCCTGCGCATCTACGAGGGGACCTCGATGGTCCAGAAGACGATCCTCGCGCGGATGCTGGCCGAGTAGCGCGCGCGTCAGCGGTTCTCGAGCACCGCGTTCGAGAACGAGACGGTGACCACGGCCTGGTCTTCCCAGGTGCCGCGTCTGGCGGCGAGGTCGTCCTTCTCCACGAACTCGTGGTTGATCATCTCGGCGCGGATACGCGGGTTGCTGCGCGCCACGCGGCCCAGGGTGCGCAGGCGCTCGACGCAGAGGTCCATCGAGGTGATCACGCTGCCGTCCGGTCGGCGCGCGATCGCGAGGTTCGGCGACTCGATGCGGAGGCGGATGGTCGACGTGAACGTCAGCGAGCCGTCGAACACGCGGTCCAGCATCTCGGCGACCTCGGCGCGGACCGGATACGCGCGGCCCGGCTCGAAGTACTTGGAGAGCGGCGCCGTCATCGAGACGGTGTCGTCGGTCTGCACGATCTCGAGCGAGCTGCCCACGGTCTTCTGGAAGTCTTGGAGCTCCTGCTCGAGGAACTTCTCCATGGCCCCCTGTTGGGCCGTCATCAGCTGGGCCGGCGCGGGCGTTTGGCCGCCGCCCTTGACGTTGTCGAACAGCCCCTCGTTCTTGGTCTTGCCATCGCCCGCGATGTTGAACGCGAACTGGATCGAGTTCTTCAGCTTCTCGAGCTTGTCCAGGTCCTGCACGCCCATCGCGTAGAGCACGACGAACAGCGCGAACAGCAGCGTCATCATGTCGGCGAACGACACGAGCCACCGCTCGTGGTTTACGTGCTCTTCGTGCTTGTGCTTCTTCGCCATGCGTGCGCGCCTCGACGAATCAGCTCTTCTTGTCGTGGCCGCCGCCGTGGCTGTCGGCGTAGACCTTCAGCTTGCTGCGCAGCGCGCCCGGCGCGACGCCGGACTGGATGCCGACGACGCCCTCGAGCACCATGCTCTTGAGCAGCTGGTCGTGCTCGATGTGGCGCTTGAGCTTGAAGGACATCGGCAGGCACACGATGTTCGCGTAGCCGACGCCGTAGACCGTGGCGACGAAGGCGACCGCGATTCCCGGCCCGATCAGCTCCGGCGTGTCGAGCACGCTCATCACGTGCATCAGGCCGAGCACAGCGCCGAGCACGCCGACCGTCGGCGCGAGCGCGCCCCAGGTCTCCCAGAACTTCATGCCCGCCTTCTGGTCCTCTTCGCAGATGTGCATGTCGACCTCGACCGTCTCGCGAATGGCCTCCGCCGAGCTGCCGTCGATGGCGAGCGTCAGGCACTTGACGAGGAACGGGTCGCCCTCGCCGCTGTTCGCGTAGGTCTCGAGCGCCAGCAGGCCTTCGCGACGGGCGAGGTTCGCCAGCTCGAGGATCTTGTCCATCAGGCCGTGGAAGTCGTACTTGCCCGGCATGAAGATCCGCTTCAACGACGCGATCGCATGACCCATGTCGGAGGGGAGCGTGGCGACGAGGGTCGCCCCGAGCGAGCCGACGATCACGATCATGAAGGCCGTGACCTGCAGGAGCTGCTCGGGGTGGCCGCCCTCGAGGATCATGCCGCCGATGACGCCGATGAAGGCGAGCGCCAGGCCGATCGGGCTGAAGATGTCCATGTTGCGGGTCTAGTTGCGCTGACTCGGTCTACGACTGCCGGGGCCCTGTTGCAGGCTCCGCCGGACAGGCCAACATCGACCGCCGCCGAGCGCCGCCGTGAACGCGGCTCCTACAGCCGAAGACATGGGCGCTTCCTCCGCCGCGGGAGGCGCCTCGTGGTGCCCTTCGCGGGTGCCGGCCTAGGAGTCCGCCGCGTCGCGCGGGCGCCAGATCTTGCCCATCGCCGACATCCAGGCGTGCACCTCGCTCTCGGTCAGGCCCGCGCGGTAGAGGGGCTGCATCAGCTGTGCGATCGCGTTCTTCGGGCGGCTCGCCTTGGACCACTGGGACTGTTCGAGCGCGTGCCCGAGCAGCTTCTCGAGCTGCTGCAGCAGCTCGGTCGACGCCTGCGGCTCGCGCAGCGCCGCCGTAGCACCCTCGCCGCCGCACGCCGCGAACAGCTCGGCGCCGTAGACGCAGACGGCCTGCGCGAGGTTGAGTGAGGACTGTTCAGGCGCGGTCGGCACGACCGAGACCGCGTGGCAGCGCAGCAGCTCTGCAGGGTCGAGGCCGTTGATCTCACCGCCGAACAGCAGCGTCGGCGGCCCGCGCAGCACGGCCTCTTCGGCGACCTCGCGCGGCGTCACGACGCGCACCGAGGGCGGCGGGTTGTTGGTCGTGCCGACGACCCACGAAGCGTCAGCGAGCGTCGCCTCCAGGTCGTCGGTCTGCACCGCCGTCTCGAGCACGTCGTCTGCGTGCACGGCCATCTGCCACGCGTCGTTCCACGAGCCGATCTGCGACTCCACGATTGTCAGTCGCCGCAGGCCGAAGTTCTTCATCGCGCGCGCGACGCTGCCGAGGTTGCGCGCCCAGCGCGGCCGAAGCAGCACGATGTGTACTTCCGCGAGCAAGTCCCGCGCATCGTCCGGGTCGGCTACCACGGGGCGGGCTGGTAGTCCTTGAGGAACTGGCCCCAGCAGTGGTGGCCGGTGTTGAAGCCCACGAAGATCGGGTCCACACACCGCGCAGCACCGTCGACCGAGTCGAGCGGCGGCGCGAACCGCTGCGCCTCCTCCTTCTCGACGGTGCGCGCGAAGTCGTCCTCGTCGGTCACCCAGCCGGTGTCGACGCTGTTCATATGGATGCCGTCCTTGACGTAGTCGGCCGCCGACGTCCGCGTCATCATGTTGAGCGCGGCCTTGGCCATGTTGGTGTGCGGGTGGCGCGTCGTCTTCAGCGCGCGGTTGAACTGCCCCTCCATCGCCGACACGTTGACGATGTGCTTGTCTGCCGTGGGCACGGCCTGCATCAGCGGCTTGAGGCGCCCGTTCATCACGAACGGCGCGACCTGGTTGACCAGCTGGACCTCGAGCAGCTCGACGGTCGGCACCTCGGCGAGCTCCATGCGCCACGAGTTCTTGTCGCGCAGGTCGAGCTGCTGGCCCTCGCCGTCCTTCATCTGCTCGGGAAAAAGGTGCCGCTGGTCTCCTTCTCCGAGCAGGTCGAGCTGGCTGAGCTGCGCGACCCGGTCGGGCGCCCGGTGGATCGCGAGCGCGCGTTCGGACGTGCGGTGCCCCAGCAGGTCCTGCAGCAGCAGCGGCAGCTCCGCTGGGTCCTCGCGCGTCGCCATGTCCCGGTAGTAGTCGGGCGGCCGGCGGACCGTCTGGCACGCGTTGTGGACGAGGAAGTCGAGCCTCGTCTCCGCGCGCAGCACTTCGTCGCAGAAGTTCTCGACCGACGGCGTGTGCCTGAGGTCCAGCGCCCGCAGGTCCAGGCGGTCGCGCCAGACCTCGAAGTCCTCTGCCTGCTGGAACCGGCGCGCTGCGTCGCAGGCGAACCTCGTCGTCGCGATCACGCGGCAGCCCGCGCGCAGCAGGAACAGCACGATCTCGTAGCCGATCTTGACGCGCGAACCCGTGACGATCGCGACCCGGCCCGAGAGGTCCGCCGTCGCCGTGCGCTTGAGCCAGTTGAGGTCCGCGCAGGTCGGGCACATCGAGTCGTAGTGGAAGTGCAGCTCGGTGTACTGCTGCTTGCAGACGTAGCACGCCTGCGACTTGTTCAGCCGCTCTCGCTGCTCCTTGGGACGCTCGCGGGCCTGACGCTCGAGGAGACGGCGCTGCTCCGCGGTGATCTCGAGCTGCCTGGGCGCGACCGGGAAGGACAGGGCGCGCTTCATCTGGCGGTTGCTGGTGGCCTCGAGTGCTCTGTCGTCCTGCTGCCGGACCTCCCGCCGCAGGCGGCTGCGCCGCTCGTTGGCGAGCTGGCGTCGCGTCATCCGGTCGGGCAGCGCCACCTTGCCGGCCGCGCGCCGGAGCCGGTCGAGCGCGTCCTGATCCAGGTCCAGCAGCCGCGCAGGCTCGTCGGCGAGCGACTCGAGCCACTCCAGGTGCGCCTCCGTGGGCAGCGGCTCAGGTGCGTCGGCGTCGGACATCGGCGCGCAGAAGATACCTGATGGATGCGCCCGGAGCCTACGTCCGGTCCGGCAGCGTCAGCCGCCGACGACGGCCATCGCGTCGGCCTGCTGCTCCATCCGCTCCACCATCCGGAACTGCACGCGCGCGCAGTCCAGGTTGTGGCCTTCCCGCTGCACCTTGAAGTAGACGTCGCCCGCCAGGTGGTCTGCCAGAAAGCGCAGCCCGATCGTGTAGGTCACCAGCCGCGCGGCGAAGGGCATCAGTTCGATCTCGGCCTTGCTGAGCGTGCCCTGCGTGCCTTCGAGGTAGCCGTTGACGAGCTGCCGGTAGAGGTCGAGGTCGGTGCCGACCTTGTCGAGGTCGCGCTCGTCCTCCTCGGAGGTCGCCGCCGTGAAGCGCACGAGGTCGCCGAAGTCGTAGAGCGAGTAGCCCGGCATGCAGGTGTCGAGGTCCACGATGCAGAGCGCGCGGTCCGTGTTGTTGCAGAACAGCACGTTGTTGAGCTTGGTGTCGCCGTGCACGGTCCGCGTCGGCATCTCGCCGCTCTTCAGCATGCGATCGATGACGAACGCCGATTCCCGCCGCGTCTGCGCGAACCGGATCTCCTCGACGCAGTCCTTGGCGCGGTTGCGCGGGTCCTCTCCGAGCGCGTCCTCGAACTGCTGCAGCCGGTGCGGCGTGCTGAAGAAGCGCGGCAGCGTCTCGCGCAGGTGGCCGGCGTCGAGGTCGGCGAGCTGCGAGGTGAACCAGCCGAACGCTCTGGCTGCTTCGAAGGCCTGCTCCGGCTTGCTGCAGCTGTCGCGGCTCGACGTGTTCTCGACGTAGGAGTAGGTGCGCCACTGTCCGCTAGGGCACACGAGGTACGAGCGCTCCTCGCGCGTCGGCACGAGGTTCAGCACCCGGAAACCGTCCAGCGTGCTCCGGCCGTCCATCTTGCGACGCAGGTGCCGGCTGACGGTCTCGATGTTGTGCATGACCGCAGGGATGTCCTGGAACACCTTGTCGTTCATG
>JBERSB010000145.1:0-8183 GCA_041236755.1 Luminiphilus sp.
CAGATCGAGGGCCTCAGGCTGCGCGTCTCCGTCACGAGCTTCTACCAGCTCCACCAAGGTCACGTGCGCGGCGCCGCGTTGGAGCAGCCGCAGCGAGAACGTGCCGACGCCGCCGTAGCCGTCGACCCCGCGCATGCCGCGCACGGCGCCGAGCAGCGCCATCGCGGGCCGGAACAGCACGGCGTCTGCGTGGCGGTGGAGCTGGTAGAAGCTCGTGAAGGAGACGCGCAGCCTGAGGCCCTCGATCTGGTCGTGCTGGAAGGCGTCGCCGTGCAGCGCCAGCGTCTGTCGGCCGAGCAGCGCGTTGGTCCCGCGGTCATTGACGTTCAGCACTGCGCCGACGAGCTCGAGTGGGCGGCCCTGGTCGTCGCGCAGATGACGGGCGGCGGCCGCGAGGTCCTGGACCAGCGCGTCGCGCCCGGCGAACTTCGCGGTCGTCGTGATCGCGCCGACCAGCAGCTCGTTGGTGCCGGGCATCACCCTGGCGCGGATTGCGCGCACGATTCCCTTGCCGGTTTGCTCGTCGTAGGCCTCTACGTCGTGGTGGTGGAGCACCTCGCCTGCGAGCGCGCCGAAGCGCGTCAACGCCTTGTGCTGGATGCGGCAGTCGTGGATCGGCTCGACCTGGTGGCTGCCGCGGCGGTAGATGCCGAGCGCGGCGCCCCGACGGCGCGGCTGCACGGGATAGAGGATCGCGGTCCGGTCGTGGCGGGGCGTGCGCGGGGGCAGCGCGAACTCCATCTCGCGACCGTCCAAGTGCGTAGTGAGCAGCTGCTCGGCGGCGCGGGCCTTGTCGGTGAGCTGCGCCTCGATCGGTTGGTCGAGCCTGCTGCAGCCGCCGCACGTTCCGAAGTGGGCGCAGGAGAGAGGGGCAGAGCTCACGGCGTGCCAACTTAAGCGGGACGCGGACCGTTCGGAATAGTCGATCCGCGCCGTCGTAGGGCGCACGCGCGCGGGGAGCATCTCCTGCGCGTCCTGCTATCCTCACGTCCATGCCGTCGCCTGCCCCTGCGCCAGGAGCCCCGAGCCCGAACTGGGAGGCGTTCTATCGCGACTACCGCAAGCCGGGCTACGTCGACGGTTTCGAGATCACCTCGAAGCTCGGCGGCGGCATGTTCGGCCACGTCTTCCGCGCGCGGCGGCTGTCGATCGGCAAGGACTACGCGATCAAGTTCCTCAAGGTCGAGGACGAGAACGTGCGGCGCGCGGTGCTCGCGGAGCTCGAGCAGGTCAACTACTTCGCGCAGATCGACCACCCCAACCTCGTCGCCATCGAGGATCGCGGCGAGGTCGACGGGATCCCGTTCCTCGTGATGGCTTTCGCCGGGACCGAGACGCTGCGGGACTGGGTGCCGCCCTGTCGGCCGCCGTCGGATGAGGAGAAGGAGCCGCTGATGCGCGCGTTCCTGCAGGCTGCGCGCGGCCTGCAGGCGCTGCACGACCGCTCGCTCGTGCACTTCGACGTCAAGCCCGCAAACGTCTTCTTGAAGGGCGGCGTCGCGCGGCTCGGAGACTACGGGTTGTCCAAGCTGGTGACGCACTCGTGCGGCAGCCTGTCGATGGGGCGCGGCACGCCCTACTACATGGCTCCCGAGATGCTGCATCGCAAGGGCGACCATCGCAGCGACATCTACTCGCTGGGCGTGACGCTCTACGAGCTGCTGACCGGTGCTGTGCCGTTTACCGGCGACAGCGAATGGGAGGTGCTGCGGCAGCACGAGACCGCCGCGCCGGCGCTGCCAGATCACCTGAGCAGGCGCGAGCGAGAGGTGCTCAGCCGATGCCTCGCCAAAGAGCCCGCGGCGCGGTTTGCGACGGTCGATGAGCTGCTCGATGCGTTGCAGACAGGCTCCGCGCCTACAGCGCCTGCTCCTGCTGCATCCGCGCAGCGGGTGGGAGGGCCGCAGTCCGGCCCTCGCGCCTCCTCAGCCGTTCCACCGCTCCTGCCGGGCGAACGCGTCGGCAAGAGCGGCCTCAAGATCGCGCCGCCCAACCCGGCAATGCCGCCGCTGCCGCCGACGCCGCGGCGCCCGGCGCGCCCAGCCCGGCGGCGCGGGCGAGGCGGAACGTCGCCGTGGGTCTACGTCGGGCTGTTCGCTGCTGCGGTCGTGTTGGTCTCCGTCTACGCGTTGTCGGCGGTGAGCGTCCGGATGTCCGAGGGCGTGCGCATCTCGCAGGTCTACCGCGGCCCGTCCGAGGACTACGTCGCGCGCGAAGGCGCGAAGGCGGGGACCGTCGAAGGGATCGTCGAGGACCGCCTGAAGCGCGGTCGGGTCGCCTCGCAGCAGAACCGCCCGACCGCGCTGCGCCCGCTGGACCTCGACAAGGTCGACGCGCCACCGGACCTGCGCCGCTACGAAGCCGTGCTCGCGCCGCTGCTGGAGTCGCCGCGCTTCGTGCCTGCGTTGGCGCGCAGGATCGAGTCCTACGGGCGCCCTGCGAGCCTGTGCGCCGTCGCGCTGCTGCAGCGCCTCGACTACGACGATGGGCTCGAGTGCAGGCAGGCGTCCAACCTTCTGAGGTTCCTCGAGCAGGCGACGGGTGTGGGATCCTTGGTCGTCGAGGTCGCCGGCTACGACCCGAGCGCGCGGGAGACGTGCACGTACGCCGCGGTCGCCGACGCGTGGCGGGAGATCGTCGAGCGGTTCGCGGCCACGGACACGGACTACTACGACCTGCTCGCCGAACGCGGCCGGCATCCGGCGGCCCAGGAGCAGGACGGTCGATGACCGGACCGCTCGCGTCGCTGCCGCGCCCGGAGCTGCTCGTCGTGCACGCAGCGCCGATCGAAGGGTCGGGTCTCGACGATCTGGGGGCGCAGGCGATCGGCGTCGGCAAGGCCGCGGCGACGCACGGCCTGATGGAGCTCATGCGCGAGCGGGACCGCGTGCGCGCGGTGCTCCTGTTCGGCGTTGCGGGCGCCTATCCCCAGCGCCATCGCGACGACGCGCCGCCCGCGAGGGTCGGGGACCTCGTGGTCGTGAGCCAGGACCGCTTCGGCGACGAGGGCGTCGACACGCCGGACGGCTTCCTGGACCTGGCCGCCATGAAGCTCGGCGACGGCGGCCCGTTCGCCGCCGATCCGCGGCTGTCGAGAGACGCGCTGCAGCAGCTCGGCTGCGCGTCGGTCCGCGGCGCGACGGTCAGCACATGTAGCGGCACCGAGGAGGCCTCCGAGCGCGTGCGGAGCCGATGCCGTGACGTCGACGTCGAGACGATGGAGGGCGCAGCGGTCGCCTTCGTCTGTCGGCAGCAGGAGGTGCCGCTGCTGCACGTGCGGGCGATCAGCAACTGGACCGGCGACCGCGCGCGCGGGGAGTGGAACCTGGGCGCGGCCGTCGACGTCGTGCAGCGCGCCGTACGTCGTCTCCTGGAAGCCTGAGGCAGGCCTCAGCGGAACGGCACGGAGACCGTCTCGGTCTTGCCGTCGACCTCCAGGTCGATCCAGAGCGCGGCGCCGCCTTGCAGCGGGGCGGGCACCTCGACGTGGCCGTGCATGTTGCGCTCGCCTTCGAGCTCCCACAGAGACTTCAGCGAACCCTTGCCGCTCTTGTCCCCGATCCAGCCGCGCGCCGTCGTGATGCGCTCCTTGCCGGAGCCGAACTCGAGCTCGAACGCGGCCTCCTCGCCGGCCGCCACGTCGCCGTACTGCACGACCGTGAAGGTGCGGCCGAACGCCTCGAGGCTGCCGAGTTCGGCGCGGGTGCCGTGCTCCGTCTCCGCCTGCGTCGCCGCGCCGGACGTGCCGGCGCCGGCTGCAGCGCCTCCTGCTCCTGCACCTCCGCCGGCGCTGTCCGAGCCACCGCAGGCGGTCACCGCGAGGAGGAACGAGAGTGAGGTCAACGCGCGGAGGGTCATGGGCGGAGCTCGAGGTCTTGGTCGAAGACGGGCATGGGGCGGCCTCGGAACAGCAGGTAGAAGCCCGCGGGCACCACGACGAGGTTGAGGAACGTAGACGAGAGCAGCCCGCCGAGCACCACGATCGACAGCGGCGCGAGGATTTCGCTGCCCGGTTCGCCCGCGGCGAACACGATCGGCAGCAGCCCGAGCGCGGCCGTCAGCGCGGTCATCAGGATCGGGACCAGCCGCGCGAGCGACCCCTCGACCACGGCGTCCAGCAGCGCGCGGCCGTCGGCGATCAGGTCGAAATAGTGCCGGACGAGCAGGATGCCGTTGCGGACCGCGATACCGAACAGCGTGATGAAGCCGACCATGCTGGCGATCGAGATCACCGGCGCCTCGAACCGCGCGCCGCTGAGTCCGAGCAGCGCCGCCGTGTTGCCGAACAGGCCGGCACCCTCGCTGGCGTAGATGGCGACCACGCCGCCGATCCACGCCAGCGGCAGGTTGACCATGACCAGCAGCGCGGCACGCAGCGAGCCGATCGCCGCGTGCACCAGCATCAGCATGACCAGCACCACGAACGCGCCCATCACCAGGATCGTGCGGCTCGCGGACTGCTGCGCCTCGAACTGGCCGCCGACCGCCAGCGAGCAGCCGGCGGCTGTCACGACCGGCTCGGCGGCGGCCTGCACCGCCGCGGCGACCTGGCCGAGGTTGTAGCCGTCTGCGACGTTGCAGGAGACCGTGGCCTTGCGCTGTCCGTCCTCGCGCGCGATCAGGTTGGACGAGCGCTCCAGCGAGATGTCGGCGACGTCGCGCAGGCGCACGGTCGCGCCGTCGAGCCCGCGGAGCACGAGCCGCTCGACGGCGGCGACGTCGCGCCGCTCGTCGGGGTGCAGACGCACGGTGAGCGCGGTGCGGCGCTGGCCGTCGAGCACGTCGGCGACGCGCGCGCCCGCGATCGCCACCTGGACCTGCGCAGCGGCGCCCGCGGGTGACAGCCCGGCGGCCGCCAGCGCGTCCGGTTGGTAGCGGATCGGCAGCGAAGTGACCATCACCTCGCGGCTGGCGTTGACGTCGCGCGTGCCCGGCACGCCGCGCAGCACTCCCTCCAGGCGACCGGCGAGGTCGCGCAGCACGTCGAGGTCGTCACCCTTGGCGACCACGGCGATCGCAGCGGGCGTGCCCGAGAGCACGTGGGACAGCCGGTGCTCGATCGGTTGGCCGACGCTCGTCGTGATGCCGGGCACACTCGCCAGCACCCGGTCGATGCCGCTACGGACCTCTTCGCGCTCGTGGCCGGGCAGCACGGAGACCTCGATCTCGCTGTTGCTGACCGGCTCTGCGTGCTCGTCGCGTTCGGCGCGGCCGGTGCGCCGGACCACGGCGCGCACGCCGGGCAGCTCGGTCAGCTGGCGCTCGATCCCGGTCGCCATCCGGTCGCTCTCCGTGAGCGACGTGCCCGGCGGCGCCATCAGGAACACCGTGAAGGTGCCCTCGTTGAACGACGGCAGGAAGCTCGAGCCGAAGGTCGAGGCGACCCCGAGCGCGCCCGCGGTCAGCAGCGCGGACGCGGCCCGCAGCGTGCGGCCGCGCTGCACCGCCCAGTCCAGCGTCGGCCGGTAGGCACGCTTGAGCGCGCGCACCAGCCAGCCGTCGCCGCGTTCGTCGCTGCCGCGGACCTTTGCGAGCAGGAACCGGCACATCACTGGCGTCACGGTCAGCGCGGTCACCAGCGACGCCAGCGTCGCGACGATGTACGAGACGCCGAGCGGCCGGAAGAACCGCCCTTCGAGGCCCTGCAGGAACAGCAGCGGCACGAAGACCATCACGATGATGGCGGTCGCGAACACGACCGAGCTGCGGATCTCGTTGCTGGCCGCGTAGGTGACCGCCAGCACGCTGCGGCGCTCCTCGGGTGGCAGCGCGGCGTTCTCGCGGAGGCGCCGGAAGACGTTTTCGACGTCGATGATCGCGTCGTCGACGAGCTCGCCGATGGCGACGGCGAGGCCGCCGAGCGTCATCACGTTGATCGACATGCCGGCGGCCCAGAGCGCCACGAAGGCGACCGCGAGGCTGAGCGGCAGGGCCGTCAGCGTGATCAGCGTCGTCCGCCACTCGAGCAGGAACAGCACCAGGATGATCGCGACGAAGATCGCCGCGTCGCGCAGCACCGTGAGCAGGTTGTCGACGCTCAGCTGGATGAAGTCTGCCTGCCGCATCACGTGCGCGTTGATGCGGACGCCTGCGGGCATCGTCTTGCGCGCGACCTCCAGCCGCCGGTCCACGGCATCGGTCAGAGCGAGCGTGTTGGTGCCCGGCGACTTCTGCACGGAGAGCACGACCGCGCGCCGACCGCCTTCTGCTGCGGTGCCGCGAGGCGGCGTGGGGCCGAGCTGCACGTCGGCGACTTGGCCGAGCGTCACGGCGTGCCCGTCGACGACGCGGACGACCGTCCCGCGCACGTCCTCGACGCTGCGGACGCGGCCGGACTGCCGCACGGGCAGCTCGAGCCCGCCGACGTCGGTCAGGTAGCCCGCCCCCGCGGTCGTGTGCGCGCGGCCGGCGGCCTCGACGACGTCCTGCAGCGTCAGGTCGTAGAGCTGCAGGTCGTCCTGGCGCACGTGCACTTGGTACTCCGCGAGCTCGCCGCCGAGCGCGACGACCTGGGCGACGCCCGGCACCGCCATCAGCTGGTTGCGCAGGTCGAACTCCGCGTAGGAGCGGAGGTCCATCGCCGACACGGAGCCGTCGGGCGACGAGACGGACATCAGCATGATCTCGCCGGTGATCGACGTGATCGGGGTGATCTCCGCGTGGGCGTCGTCCGGCAGCAGCTCCCGCGTGGCGCTGAGCTTCTCGCTGACCTGCGTGCGCGCGCGGTAGATGTCCTGCCCCCAGTCTAACTCGACCCAGAGCAGCGAGAGGCCGATCGCGCTCGCGCTGCGGACGCGGCGCACCGCAGGGAGGCCGCGCACGGCCGTCTCCAGCGGCAGCGTGACCGTCTGCTCGACCTCGTCTGCGGCCAGCCCCGGACTCTCGGTCAG
The DNA here is from genome assembly GCA_041236755.1 of Luminiphilus sp. Taxonomy (GTDB): domain Bacteria; phylum Planctomycetota; class UBA1135; order UBA1135; family UBA2386. The sequence continues at coordinate 6,891 of JBERSB010000145.1, forward strand.
GATCACGACCGTCGGCGCGTTGAGCTCGGGGAAGACGTCCACCGGCATGCGCGGGGCCAGGTAGCCGCCGACGCCGACCACGAGCACGGCGAGCGCCACGACCACGAACGGCCGCTGCAGGGAGAACGCGATCAGGCTGCGGAACACTAGTGGTCCTCGTGCCAGGTGCCATCGGCGTGGAAGTGCCCGCCCTTGGGCGTTTGCGCGCTGCTCGCCAGCACCAGCTCGTAGGCGCCTGCCTGGACGATCTGGTCTCCGTCGGTGATGCCGGACTTCACCTCGACCCAGACGCCGTCGTCCACTCCCAGGTCTGCGACCACGCGGATGACCTTGTCCGGGTTCCGAGGATCGCGGCGGAAGAACACGCGGTCGAGGCCGTCGGGCAGCACGCACGCCAGCGGGATCGCGAGCGGCGCGTCTTCGCTCTGCGTCGTCGTGACCTCGACGAACACCGCGAGGCCCGCGCGCACGAAGCCGAGGTCCTCATCGGTCGGGGTGACGAACACGTCCAGCGTGCGGGCGCGGGCGTCGCCGACCGGCCCGAGCTGCAGCCGGCCTGCGATTCGCTGCGAAGTCGCGTCGGCGCCGATAGGGGCGATCGCCGCGGGCAGGCCGTCCCGCAGGGCTGCGAGGTCGCTCTGCAGCGCGCGGGCGCGGCAGCGCACGTCTGCCGGATCCACGGTCGAGAGCACGTGGCCGTGGGCCTCGACCAGGGCGCCGTTGGCGACCAGGACGTCGGCGACGACGCCGTCTCGCAGCGCGCGCGCTTCGATCTTCTGGAGGCTGCGCCAGCCGGACGTCAGCGCCTCGGGGCCGACGTCGATGTTCGCGGCAGCTCCCTGCAGCAGCAGCGCCAGCCGTTCGCGCTCGCTCGCGAGCGCGACGCCGAGCTCGGCGCCCCGCGTCGTGGTCTCGGTGTGCTTCTCCGAGGCGTCTGCGAGCTGCGCAGACAGCTGCGCCAGCTCGACGCGCGCGCTCGCGAGCTTCTGGGCCTGCCCGCCGACGTCTTGCTCGGCGCGCTGCAGGGCCTCGATGTGGGCGGCGGTCACGCGGTGCGCCTCTTGCAGGCTGCGCTCGTGCTCCTCGCACGCCGCCAGCAAGGGCGCCATGGCAGCGAGCTGCGCGTCGGTGCGCGCGATCGAGCTGGTCACCGCGGCGAGCTCGCGCTGCACCGCCCGCCACTCGTGGGAGTCGAGCGAGTAGAGCAGGTCGCCCGCCGCGACGCGCTGCAGCGGGGCGACGTGCACCTGGACGCGGCCGGCGTAGGGTGCGGTGTAGTGCTGGGACGCGGAC
>JBERSB010000146.1:0-13569 GCA_041236755.1 Luminiphilus sp.
ATCTTGAGCACGGCCACTTGCCTGTGCCAGAGCGGCTATCCACAAGGTGACCACAGCACCTCCACAGCCCAGGACCGGGCTGGTGCTGATGCAAACGCACCCCATACAAGGGCCTCGGAGCCCGGCGCGTCGCAGCCTGGAAGCGGTGAGGACAGTTCGCAGGCGATCCCCGAGCCGAGCACGCTGCTGCTGGTCGGCACGGGCCTCGTCGGTGTCGCGCTGACCGCGGGTCGCAGGCGCCGGCGCGCGCCGGTCGAGTCCGACTGACCGGTCGCGTCCGACTGACCGGTCGAGTTTGGCTGGCTGGTCGAACCTGGCGGCTTCGAGAATGGCGCAGTCCGAGCCGGTGCGGTCTGGCCTGTTCGGGCCCGGGCGCCGGTCCGGATCCTGCCGCAGCAGCGCTCCCCTGGCGGCTTGTCGAAACCGGCTCATCCGAACCGGGGCCGCCGGCCCGCGATCGTGCCGGCCTTCGCCCCAACGGCGCGCGCGAGCTGCCTTCGCAAGGCGCGGCCGCGCCGTCCCCGGCCGCGCTCGCCCAGGTAGTTCGCCAAGAACCGCACCGCGACCGACGCCTCGACGGAGACAGGCGACGAAGCGAGCAACGAGCCCAGCTCCTTCACGACCCATCGCTGCCAACGGAGCCGCGGCTGGAACATGCGCTCGACGTCGATGACCGCGGGCGCGCCGCCGGCGCGCGGATCTGCGGTGTAGAGGTGCGCGAGGTTGAGGTCGCGGTGGATCCAGCCGCGCGCGTGCAGCGCCCGGACCCAGGGCGCCACGTCGGCTACGAGGTAGCCGTACCACGCCCCCAGCCACCCCTCGCGATCGGCGTCGAGCGCCCACGCGTCCAGGGACCGCCCCGGCGCCGGCCCCAGCACCACCATGCCCCCGCGCCGGCCCTGCACCAACGCGACCGGCGGCGGCCCCGGCAGCCCTGCCCGCTGCAGCTCGCCGAGCCACCGCCACTCGTTCCGGGCGCGCCGCGCGCTCCGGTAGCGCTTGGCAAAGAGAGTCCCGAACTGGTCCTCGGCCATCAGTGTCTGCCGGGTCGGCACGCAGCGCACCGTGCGGCCGAGGCTCCCGCGCCAGAGCGCCTCGACGGCCTCGGCGCGCGCGGCGACGACGATCGTCAGATCGTCGCCTTCTGCGGTCGCAGCCGTGTTGCCGTCGTGGTTCACTACCCCTACGGTCCTCAACATCGCACGGCCACGCAAGCGCCCTCTCTCGGCATGACAGACCAGCAGCAAGTCGCCAGCGAAGACAATCCTTACCAGGCGATGCAGGCGAGGCTGGACCTCGCGTCGGCCAGACTCGGCCTCGACCCCAACCTGATCGCCATCCTGCGCTCCTGCGAGCGTGAGATCACGATCAGCATGCCGGTCGTGATGGACGACGGCTCGGTCGAAGTCTTCGAGGGCTTCCGCGTGCAGCACTCGACGTCGCGCGGCCCGGCCAAGGGCGGCATCCGGTTCGCGATGAACGTCAACCGCGACGAGGTCCGGGCGCTCGCCGCGTGGATGACGTGGAAGTGCGCCGTCGTCAACGTCCCGTTCGGCGGCGGCAAGGGCGGCGTCGTCTGCGACCCGTACAAGCTCTCCAAGGGCGAGCTCGAGCGCGTCACGCGGCGCTACGTGACCGGCATCATGGACATCCTGGGCCCCGACCGCGACGTGCCCGCGCCCGACATGGGCACCGACGGCCAGGTCATGGCGTGGTTCATGGACACCTACTCGATGCACCAGCGCAGCTACCTGCCCGCATCGGTGACCGGCAAGCCGGTCAGCCTGGGCGGCTCGCTCGGCCGCGTCGAGGCGACGGGCCGCGGCGTCATGCTGTGCGCGCGTGAGGCGATGAAGCACCTGGGCATGAACCCCAAGGACTGCACCGCCGTCATCCAGGGGGCCGGCAACGTCGGCATGATCTCGGCCCTGCAGCTGGCGCGCACCGGCGTCAAGGTCGTCGCGATCAGCGACGTCCGCGGCGGCCTCTACAACAAGGACGGCCTCGACCTCGCCGGCATCCGCCAGCACCTGCAGAAGCGCCGCACGCTGGACGGCTTCGAGGGCGGCGACCGCATCGGCAACGACGAGCTGATCGAGCTCGAGACCGACATCCTGGTGCCGGCCGCGACCGAGAACGTGATCACCAGCCGCAACGCCGCGCGGGTGCACGCCAAGATCATCGTCGAAGGCGCCAACGGACCGGTGACGGCCAACGCGGACAAGATCCTCGACGACAAGGGCGTGTTCGTCGTGCCCGACATCCTCGCGAACGCCGGCGGCGTCACCGTCAGCTACTTCGAGTGGGTGCAGGACCGCATGTCGTTCTTCTGGACCCAGAAGGAGGTCGAGGAGCGCATGGAGCACATCATGGTCGACTCGTTCGCCGCGACCGTCGACATGGCCCAGCGCTTCGGCGAGTCCAACCGGATCGCCGCCTACATGCTCGGGGTCGACCGCGTCGCGCAGACGACCAACATGCGCGGCATCTACGCGTAGCGGCGCCGGCGCGGCCCGCTGGCCGGCCGTGAGCTAGCCGCCGAGCGTCGCGCCCAGCTCGCGCAGCTGGGCTGTGTGGCGCCGCTCGTGGAAGCCCGCGAACAGGACCCACTGGTAGAAGTCCAGCTCGCCGAACACGTGGTGGTCCTGCCGGACGCCGCCCACGTCGCGGCCGTCGGCGGCCAGCACGGCCTGCGTGAGGCGATCCCGCGCGCGCTCCAGCCGCGCGGTCGCGTCGGCTGCCGTCATGCCGAGGTCGGGCGCCGCGAAGTCGGGCGCCGCCATGCGGGCGCGGCGGTCGAGGACCGGCGCGCCGTCGAAGCGCGCGAGGACCGACGAGGAGGCGTCCGGTGCAGAGTCCCCCGTCGGCCCGGCGAGGTGACGGCGGAGCTGCTTCTGCAGCAGCGCGGCGATCTGTCCTTCGGTGCGCGCGAGGTGGGAGAGCACATTCGCGACCGACCACATCTCGTCACCGGGGCAGAGGTTCCGGGCGGCTTCGGGGACGTCTGACACCGCGACCAGCAGCTCCGCGCGGCCCGCCTCGAGATGTGACAGCAAGTCGACCGTCCACGCGTGCATGGCGCGCGACCATAGGCCCGGTGGCATCGGGCCTGTGCCGGTTTCTGCCCGTGACCCGACCGGGCGCACCACCAGGCACAGGCGCGCAGGCTCCCACCCGCTCCAGCGGCGCGTGTTAGCCTACACGAGGAGTTCTGCCGAAGCGGAACCCACGCTCACACGCTCGCCTCGCTCGATGATGACACGCTCGCTGCTGGTCCCGTCCCTGCTGGTCCCGTCCCTGCTGGCCTCGACCCTCTTCACCACGCTCGGCGTCGCGCAGAGCGCCGTCACGCTGCTGCCAACGCAGGACACGACCCTCTACCAGGACGCGACGGGCTCGCTCGCCAACGGCAGCGGCTTGCGCGTCTTCGTCGGCCGGAACAGCGCGGGCAACACCAGCTCGCGCCGTCGCGCCCTGTTGCAGTTCGACGTCGCAGGCGCGCTGCCCGCCGGCGCCGTCGTGATCGACGCCACGCTCGAGCTGACGATCGAACAGACGTCGGCGTCGCAGCCGACTTCGGCCTTCGCGCACCGCGTCACCAGCGCATGGTCGGAGGGCCCGGTCGTCGCGCCCGGCAGCGGCGGCGGCGGCGGGCCGGCGGTCGCCGGCGAGTCCACGTGGCTGCACCGCAACTACCCGAGCGTGCTGTGGACGACCCCCGGCGGCGACTTCGACCCGAACCCGAGCTTCTCGCTCCTCCTGCCGCTCACGGGGTCCGTGGTCTCGGCAGCGACGCAGGGCCTCGCGGCCGACGTCCAGGCGTGGGCCGACAACCCTTCGAGCAACCACGGCTGGCTGTTGAAGACCGACGAGCTGCAGCCGACGACCGCGCGGCGATGCTGGTCGCGGGAGGCCTCGTCGGGGCAGCCGAAGCTGACGATCTCGTATCTGCCGCCGGGCAGCGTCGGCCTGTTCGGACAGCGATGTCCGGTCGTCGGCAACACGCAGGACTTCAGCCTCGGCGTCGGCGGCAACGGCGCTCCCGTCACCGGCGGCTCGACGGTCGGGCTGTTCTACGTCAATGGACCCGCCAACAGCCTGGGCGCGACGGTCTACTCGATCGGCATCAACCCGGTGGGCGTGCAGCTGTTCCCCGGCTGCTCTGCGTATCTGGGCGCGCCGCTGATCCCGGGCGCCGCGTTCGTGACCGACGCGTCCGGCGCGGCGATCGAGTCGGTGGCGATCCCGGCCGGCGCGCCGACCGTGCTGCTCGCAGCACAAGGGGTCGCGCTCGACGCGTCCCCCGTCGGTTTCACGCTCACCAACGCCGCGCTGATCGTCCCGCAGTAGGGCCGAAGACCGAGCGCACAGAAGGCCTGAGGTCAGTCGTGGTCCGGCCGGGACCGGCGGGACTTCTTGAGGTAGCCGCGCCGCTTCTTCTCGTCGAGGCGGCGACGCTGGCTGCCGCGCGTCGGCTTGGTCTGGATGCGCCGCTTCTGCCGCACCAGCGCGCGGGCGATCCACTCGACCATGCGCTCCTGGGCCGCGCGGTAGTTCATGAACTGGCTCTTGTGCTCGCTGGAGACGGCCACGAGGCGGCCGTCTGCGTCGAGGCGGTTCTGCAGCGCCGCGCGGATGCGCGCGACGTCCCGGTCCCCGAGCACCTCGCGCGCGGCCTCGAGGTCGAGGCGCAGGTCGACCTTGGTCTCGGTCTTGTTGACGTGTTGGCCGCCGGCACCCCCGCTCCGGGAGAACGACACCACGAAGCAGTCCTTGGGCACGAGCCGGCCGTCCTTGAGCACGAGGTCAGAGCGCGACATCGTCCACCCAACGGCGCTGCGGCTGCTCGCCGGCGTGCCAGCCGGACGCCAGCCACGCCGCGCCGAGCGCCGCGTCGCCGGCGCCCACCTGCTGCGCGTGGACCTCGTGGCCGAGCGCTGCCTGCATCACGCGCACGAGGCCGCCGCGCAGCGTCTCCGAGCGCAGCACCCCGCCGCCCAGCGCGACGTGGAGGCCTGCTGCGGTCGCGAGCCCGGCGCGCCGCAGCGCGACCTCGCCAAGCTCGACCAGCTGGCGCATGCCGACCATCAGCACGTCTGCGGCGAGCCAGTCGTCGGCCTCGAAGGCTTCGAGCACCACCGGCAACCGCGCGGCCACCTCGCCGGGGGACAGCTGCTGCGCGACGGCGCCCAGCCGCTCGGGCGACGGCGCGTCGAACGCGTGCGTCAGCGCGTCTGTCAAGGAGGTCGCGCGGCCGCGGCCGGCGACCGCGCGCCGCACGCCGGTGATCGCGCGGCGGACCCGGTCGTAGCCGCTGCCCTCGTCTCCGAACGCGTAGCCCCGCCCGCCGACGCGCACCAGCGCGCCGTCCGCGCCGCGCGCGACCGCGAAGGAGCCCGTGCCCGACCAGAGCGCCAGCCCCGGTCCTTCGCGCAACCCTGCGGCCGCGGCCGCGACGACGTCGCCGACGACGGCGACCGGCAGCCCGAGCCGCGCGCGCAGGGACGAGGACATCTGCTCGGAGATCGCCGGGTCGCCGCCGCCCGCCACGGCGCAGACGACCGCGTCGGGCCGCTCGTATGCCGTGACCGCAGCGGCGACCGCGTCGTACAGCGCCGCGACCGCTCGGTCGACCCCGAGCACGGCAGGCTGGGTCGTCGCGGCGTCGCCGCCCTCGGCGCAGCCGCGCGGCCACCACTCGTAGCGGCACTTGCTGCCGCCGACGTCCAGTCCGAGGAAGCTCATGTCTTGGCCCGCCGCAGCGTCACCGACGCCGCGCTCCCGCACAAGAGGCGCAGCTCAGAGCCAGGACTTGACGGCGTCCAGCACGGCCTGCGGCTGGATGCCCGCCTGGCAGTGCGGCGCCCGGTCGCACTCGGGCAGGTAGCAGCACAGACAGTCGAAGCCCGGCGGCGTCACCTTGGTGCCGCGACCGTAGAGCTCGATCTCGGCAGCCGAGGTCGGACCGAACAGGACCACCGCAGGCGTGCGGCGCGCGGCCGCGCAGTGCACCGCGAGCGTGTCGCCGGTGACGACCACGTCGCAGCGGTCGATCAGCGCGGCGAAGCGGCCGTACGAGTTGTCGTTGCCGGCGTCGAACACCTGCTTGCCCGCTGCGAACGTCAGCAGGTCGCGGTGGCGCTCGACCTCCTCGGGACCGCCTAGGAGCAGCACCGAGAGGCCGCTCTCGTGGCACAGCTGCAGGAACGCCCGCTGGTGCTCGAGCGTCCACTGCTTGTAGCGCCACCTGCCGCCGGCGCCCGTGTTCAAGCCGACGAGCTTCTGTCCGGGCCTCACGCCGAGCGCTGCGATGAACACGTCGCTGTCGGCCTTCTCGGCCGGCGTCGGCTCCAGCATCGGCTCGCGCACGGCGGCCGGGTCGAGGTCGAGGGCCTGCGCGACGAGCGCCTGGTAGGTCTCGGTGTTGGCCTTCTTGGCGTCGTCGCAAAGGCCCATCTGCAGCCAGCGCTCGGCGCCCGGACCGAGCGGCACGACGCGCCCGACCTCGTCGCGCACGAAGCCCCGCCGCTCCCGGCCGCGCGCCATCGCGGCGAGCGCCGCAGCGTCAGGGTCTGCGTCCGGGCACAGCACCACGTCGAACTCCTCGGTCTGCAGGCGCGCCGCGGTGACCGCGTCGTCGGTCAGCAGGACGTCGTGGACCAGCTCGTTGTTGGCCAGCAGGCCCGCGGCCGCAGGTCGCGTCAACCAGGTCACGCGCGCGCCCGGCCACGCTGCGTGGATCGCAGGCAAGAACGCCGTCGTGCGGAGCACGTCGCCGGTGGCCGCGAGCTTGACGACCAGCACGCGCTGCGCCACGGGCTCGTGTTCGTCGCAGCCCGCGCAGGTCTTGCCCCGCAGCTTGTGCGGCGCGCACGGGCGGTCCCAGCGCACGTGCCGGCAGTCGGTCTTCAGCTCGAAGTCATTCACCATCCCGTGTATCGGCGCGCCGCCCTGGACGCCCGGAGCGTGAACGCTACCGGACGCTGCGACCAAGGGCTAAATTCCCTGGCATGACCGAACTGACCATGCTGTGGCTGCCGGTGCTGCTGTCCGCAGCCTTCGTATTTCTGGCATCGTCGATCGTGCACATGGTCCTGCCGATCCACGCGGGCGACTACCGCAAGCTGCCGAACGAGGACGAGGTGCGCGAAGCGCTCCGCAGCGCACAGATCCCGCCGGGGCAGTTCATGTTCCCCGGCTGCGACTCCATGAAGGAGTACGGCTCCGAGGAGCTCCGCGAGAAGTTCGACCAGGGTCCGGTCGGGGTGATGGTGATGCGCCCGAACGGCATGCCCAACATGGGCAAGTCGCTGTTGCAGTGGATCGTCGTGTGCCTCGTCGTGAGCGCGCTGGTGGCCCACCTCGGCGGCCTCGCGCTCACGCCGGGTGCGGACGGCGGCCGCGTGTTCCACGTCACCGGCCTGCTGGCGCTGCTCGGCTACGGCTTCAGCAACGTCAACGACTCGATCTGGAAGGGCGTCAGCTGGGGCGTGACCTTCAAGTTCGTGTTCGACGGCTGCCTCTACGCCGCGGTCACGGGCCTGACGTTCTGGTGGCTCTGGCCGGCCGCGGCCTAGGCCCCACTTTACATGGCAAAGCCGATGCGCCACACTCGCCGGCGGTGACTGAGACGCATCCCCCACAGAGCGGCGCCCGGACGCCCTGGGCCCTGCTCGCGATCGCCGTCACGGCGCTCTGCGGCGCTCTGCTCGTCCTGCCGTTCGGGCTGTTCCTGATCAGCTGGGACGTGCTCGGGCCGACGCCGGGCGAAGACCACGCCGACCGCGCGAGCGAGCTGGTCGACGAGCGACGGTTCGACGAGGCCCTCGCCGAGCTCGAGCTCGCCATCGCCGAGGGCTACGACAACGCCTACGTGCAGCTGGACCTCGCCGAGAGCATGGAGGGCCTCGGCCGGCTCGACGAGGCCGAGCGGGCCTACGACAAAGCGATCGGCGACGGCCACTGGTGGCCCCCCTACACCGAGAAGGCCGAATTCCTGCGGCGGCGCGACGGCCTCGACGCCGCCTGTGCGTGGCTCGCGCAGCTCGACCAGGACCGAACAGACCACAAGTTCGCGTATCTGCAGGGCAGCTTCCGGCACTTCTCGTGCGGGGACCGCGCAGGCGCGATCCCCTTCTACGAGGAGGCCGCGAGGCGCGCGGCCGTGCGCCACGGCTTCCGGTTCGACGACGCGGGCTGGCTCGTGCTCGACGACGCCAGCCTCGCAAAGGAGAACAACGACTACGCCGATCTGTGGCCGACGCTGCAGTACCTGGCAGAGTGCCGCCTGCAGACCGGCGACGTCGACGGCGCGCTGCGCGCGGCGACCATGGGCGTCGCGATCGGCCAGCAGCTCAACCGCTGCAAGGGCTACTACGAGGCGCCCGAGGTGGACGCGGGCAGCGTGCCGTGCCGCGTCGTCCGGGCGCGCGCCATGATCCGCCAAGGCCGCCTCGACGAAGCCGACCGGGAACTCTCGGCCGCGCAGCCGCTGGCGGACCGGGGCAGCTACTCCGGACACGCGCGCGCGCTCGCCGACGCCCGCCGGGAGCTCGACGCCGCGCGCCGGCGTTAGGTCACGCCGGCGAAGCGACGAGCAGCCGCTCGACCACGGCCTCGACCTCGGGGCCGAGGTGCTCGTCGGTGAACATCTTCATGCTGCGCGCGAAGCCCGCCTTGCCGTGGGCGACCGCGAGGTCCGGGTCCTCGAGGTAGCGCCGCAGCGCCGCGCCGAGCGCCCCAGCATCCCCCTTGGGCACGACGAACCCGGTCTCGCCGTCGACGACGATCTCGCCGTTGCCGCCCGCCGTGCTGACCACCTGGGGCAGCTCGGCGAAGCTCGCCTCGAGGCATGCGTTGCACAGCCCCTCGTGGAACGACGGCATCGTGAACACGTCCGAGCTCGCGTAGACGTCGTGCACCGGGCTGACGCGGCCGGGCAGCCGCACGCGGTCGCCCAGCGACAGCCGCTCGACCTGCTGGCGGAGCTTGTCCGTCTCGCTGCCGTCGCCGGCGAGGAACAGCACCGCGTGCGGGAAGTCCGCGGCGAGCTGCGCGAACGCGTCGATCAGCACGTGCTGCCCCTTCCGGGGTCGGAGCACGCCGGCGAGCGAGATCACGAACGCATCGCGCGCGATGCCCAGCCGCTCGCGCGCCGCGTCGCGCTGCGCGCGCCGCCCGGTCCAGGGCTGAGGGTCGAGGCCGTCGTAGACCAGCGTGATGCGGTCGTCGGGCACGCCTGCGTCGAGCAGCCGTCGACGGATCGCGTCGCAGATCGCGATCGTGTGGTCGACCAGGCGCGTGTAGCGGAAGCCCCCCATCACGCCCTTCCGGATCGGGTAGTCGATCCTGCGGATCGTGAACTTCTTGCTGCGGTGGCCGCGCGCGGCGAGGCCGGCGAGGTAGTGCGAGCGGCCGTCGGCGAACTGGATCACGTCCGGGTCGAACTCGCGGTAGGCGCGCTTGATCTTGGCGCCGAGGTCGGGGCGCCACCAGCGGCGCAGCGGCGCCTCCCAGACCGGCAGCCCGAGCTCTTCGGCGGCCACGCGGAACCGCGCGCCGGGCGCGAGCAGCAGTCCCTGCTCGTAGCCGCGCTGCGCGAAGTGCTCGACCAACATGCGGAGCTGCACCTCGCCGCCGGAGTATCCCTTCTCGGCGAGGCAGTGCAGCAGACGGGGCATGCAAGCGTTCTAGCCCCGGCGCGCCCCGCGCGCGACTACATGATCGCGTTCTCGCCGGTCAGCTCGCGGCCGACGATCAGCGAGTGGATGTCGTGCGTACCCTCGTAGGTGATGACCGACTCCAGGTTGCACATGTGGCGCATCATCTGGTACTCGTCGGTGATGCCGTTGGCGCCGAGGATGTCGCGGCCGAGGCGGCAGCACTCCAGCGCCATCCAGCACGAGTTGCGCTTGGCGAGCGAGACGTGGTAGTGGTCCATCGAGCCCCCCTCCTTCATCTTGCCGAGCTTCCAGCACAACAGCTGCGCCTTGGTGATCTCGTTGGCCATCCAGACGAGCTTGTTCTGCACCAGCTGGAAGCGCGCGATCGGCTTGTCGAACATGATGCGCATCTTCGAGTAGCGGCAGGCCTCGTCGTAGGCGGCCTGCGCGGCCCCGACCGCGCCGAACGCGATGCCGTAGCGCGCCTGCGTCAGGCAGCTCAGCGGCCCCTTGAGGCCGGTGACGCCGGGCAGCAGGTTCGACTTGGGGATGCGCACGTCCTCGAGCACCAGCTCGGAAGTGTCCGAGGCGCGCAACGAGAACTTGTTCTTGATGCCCTTGCCCTGGAAGCCGGGCGTGTCGCAGTCGACGAGGAAGCCGCGCACCACGCCGTCGAGCTTGGCCCAGACGATGGCGACGTGCGCCATGCTGCCGTTGGTGATCCAGTACTTGCTGCCGTTGAGCACGTAGTGGTCGCCGTCCTCGACAGCCTTGGTGAGCATGCCGCCGGGGTTGCTGCCGAAGTCGGCCTCGGTCAGGCCGAAGCAGCCGATCAGCTCGCCGGTCGCCATCTTGGGCAGGTACTTCTCCTTCTGCTCCTCGGTGCCGAAGGCGTGGATCGGATACATGCAGAGCGAGCCCTGCACGGACACGAACGACCGCAGACCCGAGTCGCCGCGCTCCAGCTCCTGGCAGATCAGACCGCTCGCCACCGGCGACAGCCCCGCGCAGCCGTAGCCCGTCAGGCTCGCGCCGAACACGCCGAGCTCGCCGAGCTCGGGGATCAGGTCGGTCGGGAACGTGCCCGCGCGGTTGTGCTCCTCGATGACCGGCATGAACCGGTCGGAGACCCACGACCGGACCGCGTCGCGGATCATGCGTTCCTCTTCGGAGTAGAGTTCGTCTACGTTGTAGAAATCGAGAGCCTTGTAGAGATCGCTCATATTCGTGCGTTCGGAGGGGGAAGCAGGATAGAGGCAGGCGAGAGATTAGGAAAGTGACCCCGACGAACGAGCCGGCGTGCCCCGTCTGCGGCTACGGCCGCACCGCGCCTGCGTGCGCGGTGTGCAGCGGCGCAGGCGTGACGCTCGGCAGGCGCCGTGTCCTGGTCGTAGGACAGGGCAACCCGTTGCTCCAGGTGCTCGCTGGCATCGACGACGTGCGGCGCGCGGTGTCCACGCTGCTGTTCGCGCGGGAGTTCGTCGGAGCGCTGCGTGGGCCGGTCGCAGTCAATATGGCCGCCATGCTCGCGATGGCCGTGCTGGGCTGGACCTACCTGCTGCCCGCGTTCGAGTCCGTGTTCGCAGCGCCCGGCGATTCCCGCGCGCACCTGTGGCTGTTCGCCGTCTGGCTCGGGCTCGGGCCTGCCCTGCTCGACCTGCTCGCCGGCTGGGCGATGGGTCCGATCCGTCGCGCGACCGAGCGCTACATGCTCGGCGCGGCGCCGCCTGCACAGCGCGGGCCGAGCATCCAGGAGCGCCTGAAGCTGCTCGCGCTCGGCGGCGTCGGCGCGACGATGATGCTCGGGCTCGTGCTGGTGCCGTGGGTCGGCCTGCTCAGCTGCGCGCTGCTGGGCTCGATCCTGGCGGCGATCGTCTACATGCAGGCCCCGATGGCGGCGCGCGGCGGCACGCTCCGCGCGCGGCTGTCCCAACTCGCCGCACAGCCGTGGCGCGCGCTCGGCGCCGGGCTGGGACTGCAGGTCGCCGCCTGCGTGCCGTTCCTCAACGTGCTGGCGCTGCTGCCCGTCGCGGCGATCACCGCCACCAGCACGTACCTGCACATGCACAAGCAGGTGGCCGGCGGCGGTCAGGGTGGGAACGACGCCAGCGGACGGGTACACCAGTCCGCCCCATGACCCGCCAGATCCTGGTCACCAGCGCGCTGCCCTACGCGAACGGGCACATCCACCTCGGCCACCTGGTCGAGTACATCCAGACCGACATCTGGGTCCGGTTCCAGCGGCTGCGGGGCCACAAGGTCGCCTACATGTGCGCCGACGACACGCACGGCACGGCGATCATGATCCGCGCGGAGAAGGAGGGCCGCTCGCCCGAGGACCTGATCGCCGAGATGTCCGAAGCGCACCAGCGGGACTTCGCGGCGTTCGGGATCTCGTTCGACCACTACGGCTCGACCAACAGCGCGGCCAACCGCGAGGTCGCCAGCGGCATCTGGGCGCGGCTGAAGGAGCAGGGCCTCGTGGTGCAGCGCGCCGTCCCGCGCCTGTACGACGAGCAGAAGCAGATGTTCCTCGCGGACCGGTTCGTCAAGGGGACCTGCCCGAAGTGCGCTGCGACCGACCAGTACGGCGACGCGTGCGAGTCGTGCGGCGCGACCTACGCGGCCACCGAGCTGGTGGAGCCCAAGTCCGTGTTCACCGACTCGACGCCGGTGCTGAAGGACTCCCAGCAGTCCTTCGTCACGCTGGCGCCGCTGCAGGACGAGCTGACGGAGTGGACGCAGCAGAGCGGTGCGCTGCAGGAGGAGGTCGCCAACTACCTCAAGGGCCACTTCCTCGACAAGCCGCTGCAGGACTGGGACGTCTCGCGTCCGGCCCCCTACTTCGGCTTCGAGATCCCCGACCAGCCCGGCAACTACTGGTACGTCTGGTTCGACGCGCCGATCGGCTACATCTCGACCACGGCCGAGTGGTGCGCCGAGAACGGCGGCGACGCCGACGACTGGTGGCGCAACGACGACGCCGAGGTCGTGCACTTCCTCGGCAAGGACATCACCTACTTCCACACGCTGTTCTGGCCCGCGATGCTGCGCTCGGCCGGCTACAGCCTGCCCAAGCGGGTCCAGATCCACGGCTTCCTGAAGGTCAACGGCGAGAAGATGTCGAAGTCGCGCGGCACGTTCGTCAACGCCTCGCGCTACCTCGAGTTCCTCGAGCCCGGCTGGCTGCGCTACTACTACGCGTCGAAGCTCGGGCCGAAGATCGACGACCTCGACTTCCAGTCCGAGGAGTTCGTCGGCAAGGTCAACAGCGACCTGGTCGGCCGCGTCGTCAACCTCGCGAGCCGCTCGGCGAAGTTCGTGCAGGACGTCGGACTCTCCGCCAACTACCCCGAGGACGGCGGCCTGTTCCGCGCGGCCGCGGACCTCTCCGACCGGATCGCCTCGGCCTACGAGGCCTGCGACTTCCGCGAGGCCACGCGGCTGGTCATGACGCTCGCCGACGACGCCAACGAGTTCGTCGAGCGCGCCGCGCCCTGGAAGCTGCGCAAGGATCCGGACAAGGCGCAGGAGCTGCAGGACTGCTGCACGGTGGTGCTCAACCTGTTCCACCAGATCATGGTCTACCTGACCCCGGTGCTGCCCGATCTCAGCGCGAAGGCCGGCGCCCTGCTCGGCAGCGACATGGGCGACTGGTCGTTGGCCCAGACGCCGTTGACGGGCTGCGGCATCGAGAAGTTCCAGCACATGATGGCGCGCGTCGAAGCGGCCAAGGTCGAAGAGATGTTCACGCCGGAAGCACCCACACCGCAGAGCCCTACCCTGGACAAGGAGCCGCTCCAGGACGAGATCACCATCGACGACTTCCTGAAGGTCGACCTGCGCGTCGCCGAGGTCCTCGAGGCCGCCCACGTCGCCGGCGCGGACAAGCTGCTGCAGCTCACGC
>JBERSB010000147.1:0-10140 GCA_041236755.1 Luminiphilus sp.
GACTCCATCTCGAACAGCACCTGCTCGAGGTCGACGATCGCCATCGACTTGGCGAATCCCGTCGCGCTCAGCATCACGCGCAGCACGTCGTGCGCGGCGTGCTTCTGCGCTTCGTCGAGCGCGCCCATCTCGACGCCGGGGTAGCGGCCGGGCACGAAGTGCCAGTTGGTCGCCTCGGCGTCCGTCATCGGGCGCTGCGCCGCCGCGCGCTGCTCGGCGTCCAGCATCCCGAGGAAGCGGCCGGTCGCCGAGGTCAGATCCAAGGTGACCGTCGCGACCGACGGGCCGGACGCGCACGCAGCGAGGAGGAGCGGGACGAACGACAGCGAAGCGCGGATCATGGCTTGCGGAGGGCGTTGGCGACGACCGCGGACTGCTCGGCCTTGTGCCGCTGCAGCGAGCCGGTCGCCGGGCTCGCGGCAGCCTTGCGGGTCGCCTTGGCGTCCCAGTCGAACCGGTCGCGCACGAACTGCCACGCGCCCATGTTCTCCGGCTCTTCCTGGCACCAGACGAAGTCCGCCTGCGGGTAGCGCGCGCGGAGGCCGGCCATCGCCGACGCAGGCCACGGGTAGAGCAGCTCGGCGCGCGCGATCGCGATCGTGCGATCGTCGCCGCGAGCCGCGACGAGGTCGTAGTAGACCTTACCCGAGCAGACCACGACGCGGGTCACCTCGTCCGGCGCAGCGCACGCCTCGTCGTCGAGCAGCGCGGAGAACCCGCGTCCGCCCAGCTCACCGAGCGACGAGCCCGCGTCCTTCTGGCGCAGCAGGCTCTTGGTGGTCATCACGACCAGCGGCTTCTTGACCGGGTCGAGCGCCTGCGCCCGCAGCAGGTGGTAGTAGCTCGCGGCGCAGGACGGCATCGCGACCCGCATGTTGCTCTCGGCGCAGAGCTGCAGGAAGCGCTCGAGGCGCGCAGAGCTGTGCTCGGGCCCTTGGCCGTCGTAGCCGTGCGGCAGCAACAGCGCCACCGAAGACGCCTGCTGCCACTTGGCCTCGCCCGCGGCGAGGAACTGGTCGATCTGGATCTGGGCGCCGTTGACGAAGTCGCCGAACTGCGCCTCCCAAAGGGTCAGCCCGCCCGGGGTCACGACGCTGTAGCCGTACTCGAAGCCGAGGGCAGCCTCCTCGCTCAGCAGCGAGTCGACGACGAAGAACGGCGCCTGGCCGTCTTGCAGGTGGTTGAGCGGCACGTAGCGATCGGCCGTCGCCGCGTCGTAGAGCGCGGCGTGCCGCTGGCTGAAGGTGCCGCGCCCCGAGTCCTGGCCCGCGAGCCGCACCGGCACGCCCGCGCACACGAGGCTCGCGAACGCCAGCGCCTCGCCGGTCGCGAAGTCGATCGGCTGCTCGCCCGCGACCATCTGCGCGCGGCGGCCGAGCACGCCCTTGACCTTGGGGTGCGGCGTGAACGTCTCGGGCCAGCTCAACAGGCGCTCGTTCCAGCCAGCCAGCTCCGCTTCGCCGGGGCCGCCTTCGGGCGGCGCCCACTCGAGCTCGGTCGTGGGCGCGCCGAGCGTGTCCTCCGGCGGCTCCGAGGCGCGCACCGAGTCGAGCGACTCCTTCAGCCGCGCCTGGACCTTGTCGTCGTAGGTGGCGACGTCGTCGGCCGACAGCACCTGCTTGCGCACCAGGTAGTCCTGGTAGATCGAGCGCACGGTCGGGTGCGCCTCGATGGCCGCGTAGAGCAGCGGCTGGGTGTAGCTGGGCTCGTCGCCCTCGGTGTGGCCGTGGCGGCGGTAACAGACGATGTCGACCACCACGTCGGTGTGGAACGTCGCGCGGTAATCCATCGCCAGCCGAACCATGCGCGCCGCCGCCAGGGGGTCGTCGCCGTTGACGTGGAAGATCGGCACCTGGATCGCCTTGGCGACGTCGGTGCAGAACGGGGTGCTGCGCGAGTCCTTCGGCGACGTCGTGTAGCCGATCTGGTTGTTGACGACGATGTGCACGGTCCCGCCGGTGCGGTAGCCGTGCAGCTGCGACATCTGCAGCGTCTCGAACACGACGCCCTGGCCGGCGAACGCCGCGTCGCCGTGCACGAGCACGGGCAGCACGTCGTCCCAGACCTCGTGCGCGGGCTTGTCCCCGAGCTGGTCCTGACGGGCGCGCGCCATGCCCTCGACGACCGGGTCGACCGCCTCGAGGTGGCTGGGGTTGCACGCGAGCTCGAGCGCGATCGTCTTGCCCGACATGGTCGTGTAGTCGCCGGCTTCGCCGAGGTGGTACTTCACGTCGCCCGAGCCCTGCGTCATCGACGGGTCGAGCCAACCCTCGAACTCGCCGAAGATCTTCGTCAGCGGCTTCTTCATCACGTGCGCGAGCACGTTCAGCCGGCCGCGGTGCGCCATGCCGATCACCGCGCGGGACACGCCGAGTTCTGCGGCGCGCTCTAACAGCGCGTCGATCGTCGGCACCAGCGTCTCGCCGCCCTCGAGCGAGAAGCGCTTGTGGCCGACGAAGCGCGTGTGCAGGAACTGTTCGAAGGCCTCGGCCTCGACCAGCTTGTCGAGGATGCGCAGCTGGGCCGCGTCGCCGAGCTCCTCCTCGTTGCGGTTGGCCTCCATGCGCTCGCGGAGCCAGTGGCGCTGCTCCTGGTCGGCGATGTGCATGAACTCGACGCCGACGTTGCGGCAGTACGTGAGGTGCAGCGTCTCCTGGATCTCGCGCAGCGTCGCGAACGGCTTGGGCGTGACGCCGTCGCTGTAGAAGGTGCGCTCCTTGTCCCAGATCGACAGGCCGTAGCTGGCCATGTCGAGCTCGGGCAGGATCTTCGGCTCGAACGTCAGCGGGTCGAGCTTCGCGAGCACGTGGCCGCGCACGCGGTAGCTGCGGATGTAGGTCATCACGCCGGCGGCCCGCTCGAGGTTCTCGGCCTCGCGCAGGCTCGAGCCGAGCGGCGGGCGGCGGTCCTTGCTGTTGCGCACCGGCTGGTAGGGCACCTTCATCGACGCGAAGATCTCGTCGTAGAAGCGCTCCTCGCCTAGCAGCAGCTTGTGCATCCAGTCGAGGTACTGCCCCGACTCCGCACCCTGGATCACCCGGTGGTCGTAGGTGCTGGTGAGCGTCATCACGCGGCTGACGCCGAGCTCGGTCAGCGTCTCGGTGGCGGCCCCCTGGAACGCGCCGGGCACGGTGATCGCGCCGGTCGCCATGATGAAGCTCTGGCCCGCCATCAGCCGCGGCAGCGAGCTGACGGTGCCGATCGTGCCCGGGTTGGTCAGCGTGCACGTGGTGTCGGCGAAGTCGTCGGGCGTCAGCCGGCCCTTGCGCGACTTCGCGATCTGCTCGTTGAACGCGGCGAAGAAACCGGCGAAGTCGAGGTTGCCGCAGTCCTTGATGTTGGGCACGACCAGGCTGCGGCGGCCGTCCTTGCCGGGAAGGTCGACGGCGATGCCGACGTTCAGCGAGCGGCCCACGCGCCGGAACGGCTTGCCCTCCTGCTCGACGAACTGCGCAGCCATCGAGGGCACGCGCAGGATCGACTGCACCATCGCCAAGCCGATCAGGTGCGTGAAGCTGACCTTGGGCCTGTACTGCCCGAGCTGGTGGCGGTTGAGCGCGTGGCGGTTCTCCTCGAGCACCTTGACCCCGACCTCGCGCGTCGACGTGGCCGTCGGCACGCTCAGGCTCTCGGACATGTTGCGGACGATCTTGCCCGCGACGCCGGTGAGCGCGAGCAGCTCGTCGCCGTCCTGCGCGGGCGCTGGTCCGTCGGGCGCTGTCTGCGCCTTGGCCGGACGCGCGGGCTTGCGGACCGCGCGCTGTTCCGGCGGCAGCTCCGCCTCGAACCACGTGCGCCACTCGGCAGGCACCGAGTCCGGCGCCTCAAGATAGTCGCCGTAGACCTTCTCCGCGTAGGCCGCGTTCAGGCCGAACACGCCGAACACTTCATCGAAATCGGGAGCTTGCATGCGAGGCGTCCTGCGCGGCGACACGGTCACCGGCCGCGCTCCGCCTGGAGCGCAGCAGTTGGGTTGCGAACGGCGGCGGCGCGCGACGCAGACGGCGCGTCACAGCGCCCTGCGGTGCTACGCGCCGTCACTTCTTGGCGAGCATCAAGACCATCCTACGGCCTTCCTGCCGCACCGGCGCCTCGACCTTGGCGACGTCCGCGAGGTGCTTGACCACCTCGTTGATCATCTGCTCGCCGACCTCCTTGTGGGCCATCTGGCGGCCGCGGAACAGGCAGCAGACCAGCACCTTGTCCCCGCCTTCGAGGAACTCCCGCGCGCGCTTGACCTTCGTCTGCAGGTCGTGTTCGCCGGTGCCGGGACGAACCCGCAGCTCCTTGACCTGGACCTGGTGCTGCTTGCGACGGCTCGCCTGTTCCTTCTTCTTCTCCTCGTACTTGAACTTGCCGTAGTCCATGATGCGGCACACGGGGGGCCGCTGGTTCGGCGCGATCTCTACGAGGTCGAGACCTTTACGCAGGGCGAGCGCGAGCGCGTCGGCCGTCTCCAGGACGCCAAGCTGCTCGTTCTCCTCGTCGATGACCCGGATCTGCCGGATTCGGATCTGGTGGTTGATGCGCGGGCCGCGGTTCGGGGGTGGACGGCGACGCGGATCAGGCCTGGGCATGAAGCCTCTTGAACTGCTGCACTTGGATTGGGTGCTCCTGGGTTGCGGATGAAGGTGGCCGCGGCACGGCGAATGGCAGAGGCCGCAGCGAGCCTGAAGGGTAGATCGCGCTCGCCCGGACCGCAACGGCGGATCGCGTCCGAGGCGCTCCGGGGCCCGGGATTCTGTGGTTCCGAGCAGCCGACCCGACGGAGGACCCGCGCGATCGGAAGCGGCCACTGGGAGACCGGGGCGTGAATTGCACGTGGCCAGCACGAGGCCGGCCCCGTGTCGCCCCGGCGTGAGCCGGGGTCCGGGCCGCTTCAGGCCCGATCTGGTTTGCTCGCGCGGACTACAGCGTGAACGAAGCCACGTCGCCGACGCAGGCGCTCAGGCCGAAGCCGCCGCCGCCGCCGCCGCCGCCGCCGGGGCCACCGCCGCCGCCGAACGAGAGGCCGATCGAGAGACCCTGGGCGTAGAACGTGCCCGTCAGCGTCGAGGGCGCCGTGAACGTGATCGACGCGTCGCCGTTCAGGTCGGTCAGGCCGGCGGGGACCGGGTAGAACGTGCCCTCGAGGCCGAGGTCGAACGAGAGCAGGCTGCCGATCGCAACGGGGGTCGTGCCCGTCGTGTCGCCGACCACGAAGAACGCGAAGTTCATCGGGGCCGAGCCGTCAAAGGACAGGGTGATCTCACCCGCGTTGTTGGAAGCGGTCGTCGTGGCGCATTGCGCGGACGCCGTCGCGGCGAAGGACGCGACGAGCGCGACGGAGATAAGGCTGCGGAGCATGGGAAAAGTCCTTGCGAGTTGTTGGAGACGAAACCTGAACGGTCAGAAGACCGCCCCGACTAGAGACTAGCACCGCCTACGCCCTTCTGCCCACCCCCTCGCGACCGGCCTCAGCGGCGCTCCGATTCGCAGTTACGCAGCAGCGCAGCGAAGTTGGCCGTGGACATAACCCCGAGGTCGCCGTCCTTACGGGACCGCACGGCGACCATGTTCGCGTCGACTTCCTGGTCACCGATAACCGCGACCAGCGGAATCTTCTCCTGCCACCGGTGGTGGCGGATCTTGGCGCCGATCTTCCAGCCGCTGGTGTCGGCGTCGACGCGCAGCCGCTGCTCCTTCATCTCCCGCGAGAGTGCCTCGGCGGCGGCGGCGTGGCGCTCGCCGACCGACAGCACCACCGCCTGCGTCGGCGCCAGCCAGACGGGGAACGCGCCGCCGTGGTGCTCGACCAGCACGCCGAAGAAGCGCTCGAGCGAGCCGAGCAGCGCGCGGTGCACCATGACCGGCCGGGTCTTGCCGCCATCCTGGTCGACGTAGGTCATGTCGAACCGCTCGGGCAGGTTGAAGTCACACTGGATCGTCGAGCACTGCCACGTGCGGCCGAGGCTGTCCTTGATCTTGACGTCGATCTTGGGCCCGTAGAACGCGCCGCCGCCTTCGTCGAGCTCGTAGCCGAGCCCGACCGACTCGAGCGCGGCGCGCAGCGCCTCGGTCGCCTTCTCCCAGCTGGCGTCCTCGCCGACGCTCTTCTCGGGCCGGGTCGACAGGTTCATCTCGTACTCCTCGAACCCGAACGCGCGGAGCATGTCGATCACGAAGTGCAGGCAGCGCGTGATCTCCTCCTCGACCTGGTCCTCGCGCAGGAACAGGTGCGCGTCGTCCTGGGTGAAGCCGCGCACGCGCAGCAGGCCGTGCAGCGAGCCCTGGTTCTCGTAGCGGTAGACGGTGCCGAGCTCCGCCCAGCGGAACGGCAGCTCGCGGTAGCTGCGCCGCTTGGACTTGAAGATCTGCACGTGGAACGGGCAGTTCATCGGCTTGAGCAGGTACTCGCTGCCGTCGATGTCGATGCCCGAGTACATCGACTCCTTGTAGAAGTCGAGGTGGCCCGAGGTTGCCCACAGCTCGCTCTTGGCGATGTGCGGCGAGTAGACGATGTCGTAGCCGCCGTCGATGTGCTGATTGCGCCAGAACTCCTCGACCTTGTGCCGCACGAAGCCGCCCTTGGGGTGCCAGAGGATCAGGCCCGCGCCGAGGTCGCCCATCGTCGAGAACAGGTCGAGGTCGACGCCGAGCCGGCGGTGGTCGCGCTTGGCAGCCTCCTCGAGGTTCTTGCGGTGCTCCTCCATCGCCTTCTTGTCCGAGAAGGCGTGGCCGTAGATCCGGGTGAGCATCTTGTTGCCCGCGTCGTCACCGAGGTAGGCGCCGGCGAGCGCGAGCACCGCGATGCCCTGGCCGACCTTGCCGGTCGACGGCACGTGCGGGCCCTTGCAGAGGTCGACGAAGCTGCCCGAGTGGTAGAAGGTCAGCGGCTCACCGTCGGGGATCTTGTCGATGGTGAGCAGCTTGTAGTCCTCGCCGTGCTGCTCCATCAGCGCCTTGGCCTCTGGCCGCGGCAGCTCCTGCCGCTCGAACGGCACGTCCGACTTGACGATCTCGTGCATGAGCTTCTCGAGCTCGGGCAGGTCGTCGACGGTGATCGGCTCATCGCCGAAGTCGATGTCGTAGTAGAAGCCGTAGCGCGGGTCGTCGACGGGCGGCCCCTTCCAGAGCTTGGCCTTGGGACGCATGCGCTTGACGGCGTCCGCGAGCACGTGCGCCGCCGAGTGGCGGAGCACCTCGAGGCCCTCCTTGCTGTCGCGGGTGTGGATCTTGATGTCCGCCGACGCGCCGATCGGGAGCTGCAGGCTCTGCACCTCGCCGTCGAGCTCGATGCCGACCGCGGCCTTGGCCAGGCCCTTGCCGATCGACTCGGCGACCTGGAGCCCCGTAGTGCCCGGCGCATACTCGCGCACGGAGCCGTCGGGGAGGGTGAGTTGGATCTGGCTATCGGATGACATGGCGTTCGGGGCGAGCATTCTTGCGGCCTCGCGACAAGCGCGCAAGGAACCGCCGACGTTGGTGCCCGCGGTCGCCCGCCGCTACAACGCTGGAATGCGCAAACGCCGGTCGCTCGTCCCCTCCACGCCGCTGACGCTGGCCGCCCTGCTCGGTGGCTGCAGCGCCGCAGATGAGTCCTCCACGCCCTGGATCATGGCCCCCGACACCCACAGCTTCGCGCGGCCTGCCGAGGTCCGTTCGACCCACCTCGACCTGGTGCTCGAGCTCGACTTCGCGCAGAACGTGACCCGCGGCCACGTCGAGCACACGCTGCGGCGCGCCGAGCCCGACGCGCCGTTCCTCGTCGACACCGACGGCCTGACGATCCACGGCGTGCGCGACCAGGACGGCCGCGCGCTCCGCCACGCGCTGGCGAGCGAGGACGACCGATGGCTCGGCCGCGCGCTCACCGTCGAGCTCGCGCCCGACACCGAGCGGGTGCGCATCGACTACGAGACCTCGCCGACGGCCGAGGCGATGCAGTGGCTCTCGCCCGAGCAGACCGACGGCAAGGAGCAGCCGTTCCTGTTCACGCAGGGCCAGGCGATCCTCACCCGGAGCTGGATCCCGCTGCAGGACTCGCCGGCGGTGCGCACGACCTGGACCGCGCAGGTGCGCGCGCCGGCGGCGCTGCGGACGGTGATGAGCGCGGACTTCCGCGACCACCAAGGCGACGTCACGCGGTTCCGGATGGCGCGGCCCGTGCCGAGCTACCTGATCGCGCTCGCGTGCGGGGACCTCGCGGCGCGGCCGGTGAGCGGGCGGTGCGCGGTCTGGGCGGAGCCCGGCGTGATCGACCGCGCGACCGAGGAGCTCGCCGACCTCGAGCGCATGGTGCTCGCGTGCGAGGAGCTGTTCGGCCCCTACCGCTGGGGCCGCTACGACGTGCTGTTCCTGCCGCCGAGCTTCCCGTTCGGGGGCATGGAGAACCCCTGCATGACGTTCGCCACGCCGACCATCCTGGCGGGCGACAAGTCGCTCGTCGCGCTGATCGCGCACGAGCTCGCGCACAGCTGGTCGGGCAACCTCGTGACCAACGCGACGTGGCGCGACTTCTGGCTCAACGAGGGTTTCACCGTCTACCTCGAGCAGCGGATCATGGAGCACGTCTACGGCGAGGACCGCGCCGCGATGGAGATCGCGCTCGGCATGCAGGGGCTGCAGGAAGAGCTCCGCGAGCTGCCCGAGCCCGACCAGGTGCTGCACATCGACCTGTCGGGCCGCAACCCCGACGACGGCATGACGGCGGTCGCCTACGACAAGGGCGCGGCCTTCCTGCGGCGCCTCGAGCAGGTCTACGGCCGCGACGCCATGGACCGCTTCCTGCGCCAGTGGTTCGACGAGCACAGCTTCCAGAGCGTGACGACCGCGACGTTCCTGACCTTCCTCGACGCCCGGCTGCTCGCGACCGACCGCACCAAGGCGGCGCTGGTCGACGTGGACGAGTGGGTCCGGCGCGGCGGGCTGCCCGGCGACGCGCCGGTGCCCGGCAGCGCGCGGTTCGACGCCGTCGACGCCGCGCTGGCTGCGTTCACCGCTGGCGGCGCGGCGGACGACCTGGACACCGAGGGCTGGGTGACCCAGCAGTGGCTGCGCTTCTTGACCAACCTCGCCGACCCCGAGGAGGCCCAACTCCGGGCGCTCGACGCGGCGTTCCGGCTGACGAGGAGCGGCAACAGTGAGATCCTGAGCGCGTGGCTGGCGCTCGCGACGCGGCGCGGCTACCACGCCGTCGACGCGCGCATGGAGCTGTTCCTGATGACGGTCGGACGCCGGAAGTTCCTGGTCCCGCTCTACGAGGCGATCCTCGCGAGCGACGGCGGCGAGGAGCGCGCGCGGCGCCTCTACCGGCGCGCGCGCATGCGCTACCACGCGGTCAGCCAGCGAACGCTCGACGAGCTGCTCGGCTGGCAGGGCTGAGCCCGGCGCGCGCCGCGAAATGCTCCGAGCAGCAGGGCGATTTCGCCGCTGGCTGCCGATACCTTGCCCGCGAAATGAGCGACACCAAGAGCCCACTCCCGATCGACCCCAAGGAACTGGTCCCCGCCGGCATCGGCGTCGCCCTCGGCGTCGCGCTGATCGTCGGCTTCGTCGTGCTCGCGCTGGGGATCGGGCTCACGCTCTTCGTGGACCACGGCGACATCCCCTACCAGTAGGAACCGTTCCAGTAGAGCCTCGCAGTCGGGCCTGGCAGTTGGGCCTGGCAGTTGGGCCTGGCAGTTGGGCCTGGCAGGCAGGCCTGGCAGGCGTCGCGCTCGCGACGACGGCTCCTGGGGGAACACGACGGCTCCTGGGGGAACACAGCCTCGGCGAGGTGGGGTCACACCCCGGCTGGAATTCCGGGGGACCACTGCTCCAGCGGAGTTGTCTCCAGCCGGATTGTCTCCAGCCGGATCGCGCTGGAAGGATCGAGCAGGACGCGGGCAGCGAGCCCGCGCCGCGATCGCAGCGGGCGCGCCCCAGGCGCGCCCAAAGACGAACATGCGTCTAGCCAGCGTCGACTACTAGGGGGCGTCGACTACTAGCCGGGGACGACTACCACTCGTCGCCGCCGCCGCCGCCGCCGCCGCCGCCATCGTCGTAGCCGCCGCGCCGGCCACCACGGTCGCCGCCGTAGCCGCCACGGCCGCCGCCGCCACTGCGGCCACCGCCCCGGCCGCCGCCGTAGCCGCCGCCGCCACCGCCGCCACCGCGGTA
>JBERSB010000148.1:0-4953 GCA_041236755.1 Luminiphilus sp.
TGTTGCACGAGCTGCCGCAGCCGCCGACGCCGTAGTTCAGCGACAGCCAGGCGTGCTTGCAGTACGACCACTCGTTGATCTGCTCGATCCTGTCGTTGTGCACCCGCGCGATGATGAACCCGAACCACGGGTGGTTCGGCTGCATCGCCGCATACCACGGGATGTTCACCGAGCCGGGGTTGCACATCTCGTTGCGGAACGACATCCCGACCTCGCCGTTGTTGGTCGGGCCGCGACGACCCCAATAGGTCAGGCTGCTGATGTCGATCACCGCGCCGTCCAGGCCGGCGACGACGTTGCTCTGCGCGACGGCGCCCGCCGCGAAGAGCGAAGTGAGAAGGAGGGACCGCGTGATGCTCTGCATGAAGCTCCAATTCCTTTCGGGGCGAGACAGACAGGTAGTGTCCGACGAGGCCGGCGCGGGGCTGAGGCCGCACAGCCCTTCGGAGTCGGCCGCGCGGGTTTGGGGCGAGTCCGCGGCCGTTCAGGAGTCTACCACGTCGCCGACGGCCCGTAACCCGGCCCCGGGTCCGAGACGCCGATGCCATCGGCTGCGGCGCGTGCTTGCGCTGTGGCGCCGGCGCGCAGATCGTGAGCGCTGCATGCGACGACTCCACCTTGCCACCGCCCTGTCGGCGCTCGCCGGCGCGGCGCTCACGTGCGCCCCGCGCGCCCAGACGCGCCTCCTTCGTCACCCTGACATCCACGGGGACCAGGTCGTGTTCAGCTACGGGGGCGACCTGTGGCGCTCGACGGTCGAGGGTGGCGTCGCCACCCGGCTGACCGCGAGCCCGGGCGTCGAGCTGTTCGCGAAGTTCTCTCCGGACGGCAGCCGGATCGCCTTCACCGGCCAGGTGCGCGGCGACGAGCAGGTCTACGTGGTGCCCAGCGCCGGCGGCGAGCTGCAGCAGCTGACCCACTACCCGGCGGACGGGCCGCTGCCGGCGCGCTGGGGCTATGACCACCAGGTCTACGGCTGGACCCCGGACGGCGACGCCGTGCTGTTCCGCAGCCTGCGCCAGGCCTGGACGCTGACGGGCGGCCGGCTCTACACGGTCGCGCTGCCGTCCGCGGCGCGCGACCGGGGCGCGCTGCCGGTGCAGCTGCCGATGCCCGAGGCCGGCGCGGGCGAATATGCGCCGGACGGGCGCCGCGTGGTCTACGCGCCGCTGTTCCGCGACTTCCGCACCTGGAAGCGCTACCAGGGCGGCTGGGCGCAGGAGCTGTTCGTGTTCGACCCGGAGCAGCAGACCGCGACCAACATCAGCAACCACCCGCGCGCCGACCGGGACCCGATGTGGATCGGCGACAAGATCTGGTTCGCCAGCGACCGCACCGGGACGCTCAACCTGTGGAGCTACGACCTCTCGACCCAAGCCGTCGAGCAGGAGACCGAGAGCACGACCTGGGACATCCGCTGGCCCAGCTCGGGCGGGCCCGCCGACCGGCGCATCGTCTACGAGAAGGCCGGCCAACTGCACTGGCTGGACACCGAGACGCGGGAAGAGCGCCTGATCCCGATCCTGGTGCCCGACGACGGCGTCACCATGCGCCCCCAGCGCGTGGACGCGGCGCCGCACATCGAGGGCTACGCGCTGAGCCCCGGCGGCCGCCGCGCCGCGGTCGCCGCGCGCGGCGAGATCCTGACGGCGCCGCGCGAGCACGGTGACGTGCGCGACCTGACCCGCTCCCCGGCCGCGCACGACAAGCACCCTGCGTTCTCGCCTGACGGGGCGACGCTCGCGTTCGTCAGCGACCGCAGCGGCGAGGAGCAGCTCTGGCTGGTCGACCACCTGGGGGCGACTCCCCCACGGCAGCTGACGAACGGCCTGGAGGCGATGCTCTACGAGCCCAGCTGGTCGCCCGACGGCAGCAAGATCGCCTTCTCCGACAAGGACGGCGTGCTGCGCATCTGCGACGTCGAGAGCGGCGAGCTCACCGTAGTGGCCGACGAGCCGCGCGGCCAGCTGCGCGACCACTCGTGGTCGCCGTGCTCGGGGCACCTGACGTTCTCGATGAGCGGCGCGACGCCGCTGCCGCGCGTCTACGTCTACACGCTCGCCGACCGCGAGCTGCGCTGCGTGTCCCGCGCGCTCAGCAACGACAGCGAGCCGGTGTTCGGCCCCCGCGGCGAGCGCCTGTTCTTCCGCGGGCTGCGCGGCTTCCAGCCGCGCCTGCCGGGCGCCTACGAGTGGGACTACCAGATCGACCGCGGCTACGGCGTCTACGCGCTGGCGCTCAGCAAGGACCTGCCGGCCTTGTTCGGCGCCCGCAGCGACGAGGCCGTCGAGCAGACCGAAGAGACGACCGAGGTGTCGTTCGACGGCCCGATCCGCATCGACTTCGACGGCCTCGCTGATCGCGTCGAGCAGGTGCCGATCGGCCTCGACAACTTCTGGGGCCTGACCGTCGCCGACGGCCACCTCGTCTACGGCAAGCGCGGCGGCTCCTACTACGGCCGCGGCAGCGACCGGCCGTCGACGCTGCACGCGTTCTCGCTCGAGGAACGCGAGGAGGTCGAGCTGTCCAGCGGCGTCGGCGGCTACGTGGTCTCCCCGGACCGCGAGCACCTGCTGATCCGCGCGGGCGGCAAGTTCTCGGTGGCCGCGGCCTCGACCAAGGGCAAGTCCGGCGCGACCACGCTCGACCTGTCGACACTGCACACCACGAAGGTCGCTGCCGACGAGCACATGCAGATCTTCCAGGAGGTCTGGCGCCGCTACCGCGACTTCTTCTACGTCGACAACATGCACGGCCACGACTGGCTCGGCCTCTACGAGCGCTACGCGCCCCTGGTCCAGCACGTGCGCCACCGCAGCGACCTCAACTACCTGATCGGGGAGATGATCGCCGAGCTCAACGTGGGCCACGCCTACATCGCCGGCGGCGACCTGGGCGCACCCGCCCGGCCAATGGTGGCGCTGCCGGGCCTCGTGCTCGCGTTCGACAAGGACATCCGTCGCTACCGCGTGGAGCGCGTCCTCGACGGCGAGAACGACAGCACGACCTACCGCTCGCCCGCGACGGCGGTCGGCGTGGCGGTCCGCGCGGGTGACTACCTGTTGGCGATCGACGGCCACCAGCTCGAGCCCGAAGACAACCCGTACGAGCACCTGCGCGACAAGCTCGGCCGCACCGTGCACCTGACCGTCAACGCGCGCCCGAGCAACGACGGCGCGCGCGTCGTAGCGATCGACCCGATCGCGTCCGAGTCCGATCTCCACTACCACGCCTGGGTCGAGGCCAACCGCGCCCGCGTGCACGAGGTCAGCGAGGGCCGCCTGGGCTACGTGCACCTGCCCAACATGGGCGCCGAGGGCATCCGCGAGTTCCTCCGCCAGTACTACCCACAGCGTGACAAGCAGGGCCTGGTCATCGACGACCGCTACAACGGCGGCGGCAACGTCAGCCAGATGGTGATCAACCGGCTCTCGCGCGAGCTGATGATGTGCACCTTCGGGCGCACGTCGGGCTACCGGCCCTACCCCGGCGCGTTGTTCCACGGCCACCTCGTGTGCCTGCTCAACGAGACCTCGGCGAGCGACGGCGACATCTTCCCGGCGATGTTCCGCCGCGCCGGCCTCGGCAAGCTGATCGGCAAGCGCAGCTGGGGCGGCATCATCGGCATCACCAACCGCGGCCCGCTGATGGACGGCGGCACGGTCAACGTGCCCGAGTTCGGCAACACCGAGCCCGGCCCGGAGTGGACCATCGAGGGCTACGGCGTCGACCCGGACATCGAGATCGACAACGACCTCGCCTCGCTGCTGCGCGGCGAGGACAAGCAGCTCGCGCGCGGCATAGCCGAGCTGCTCCGGGCGATCGAAGAGGACCCTCGCCCGCTGCCCACGCCGCCGCCGGCACCCGTCAAGACCGGTCGATGAGCCGGTCCACGAGAGGTCCCGGCAACGACCGCCGCGCCGGCGCGAAGCTGGCCGAGGTGCGCCTCAAGGTGCGCGCCTCGGGGCGGCACCCCTGGTTCTATCGCAAGATGATCCAGAAGCCGAAGGAGCCGCTCCCGGCCGGCGGCGCCGTCAAGGTGCGCGACCGCGACGGCCGCCTCGTCGGCACCGGCTTCTACAACCCGCGCGCCGAGCTCGCGCTGCGCATGTTCGCCGACGGCGAGGTGCGGGACCTCCGAGGACACTTCGTCGAGCAGCTCGACCAGGCGATCCGGCTGCGCGAAGAGGTGCTGCAGGTCACGCGGGTGACCGACGCCTACCGGCTCGTGCACGCAGAGGCCGACGGCTTCCCCGGGCTCGTCGTCGACAAGCTGGGCGGCGCGATCGTCGCCCAGGTCGCCTCGCTCGGCATGCAGGCGCAGCTCGAGCCGATCGGCGAGTCCCTGCTGCGGCACTACCCCAAGACGCGGCTGGTGCTGCTGCAGGACAAGGAGTGGGCGGAGCGCGAAGGCATGGAGAAGCTGCCGCGCCCGCAGGCCGTGGAGACGAACGTGCGCGAACACGGCATCCGCTACCGGGTGCGCGCGGGCACCGGCCACAAGACCGGCTTCTTCGCCGACCAGCGCGACAACCGGCTGACCGTGCGCATGCTGGCGCGCAACCGCGACGTGCTCGACCTGTGCTGCAACAGCGGCGGCTTCGCGATGAACGCGGCCAAGGGCGGCGCGGTCCGCGTGCTCGCCGGCGACCTCGACGAGGCCATGGTGGCGCAGACCCGAGAGAACATGCAGGCGAACGACCTGCGCTTCGAGTGCGTGCACGCCGACGCCTTCGACATGCTGCGCGAAGCAAAGCAGGGCCGCCACGACCTCGTGGTGCTCGACCCGCCGAAGTGGGTCGCCAACAAGAACGAGCTCGAGGCAGGCCTGCAGCGCTACGCCGACCTCAACCGGCTCGGGATCGAGAAGGTCGCGCGCGGCGGCGTCGTCGTGACGTGCTCGTGCTCCGGGAGCGTCAGCGAGGAGCGCTTCGTGCGCATGCTGCGCGACGC
>JBERSB010000149.1:0-5093 GCA_041236755.1 Luminiphilus sp.
GGCAAGCGGCGTGACCGACAACATCGGCAAGCACGTCGCCACCCGCGGCTCCAACTACCTGATCGAGTTCTCCGCGACGATCGAGGTGCCGGCAGACGGCGAGTGGACGTTCGCGATCCGCAGTGACGACGGCGGCTGGATCTGGATCGACGGCGAGCAGGTCGCGGCCAACCCCGGCATGCACCCGGCTACGCGCAAGCAGGGCAAGCGCAAGCTCGAAGCGGGCGCGCACGACCTGCGCGTCGGCTTCACGCAGGGCGGCGGTGGCGCGGAGCTCCAGGTGTTCTGGTCGGGTCCGGGCGTCGAGGAGCAGCAGATCCCGGCGACGGTCGCGACCACGTCGGTCACCAGCCTCGTGCCGCCGGACGTGCAGGTCGCGGCGCTGCCGGCCGAGCAGGTCGCGCGCGGCCGGGCCGCGGCGCGCGCGGCGCGCTGTGATGCGTGCCACGCGGTGAGCGAGGCCGCGTTCTTCGAACTGCCGCCGCCGACCGCG
Organism: Luminiphilus sp.; assembly: GCA_041236755.1. Taxonomy (GTDB): domain Bacteria; phylum Planctomycetota; class UBA1135; order UBA1135; family UBA2386. The sequence goes on from JBERSB010000149.1 coordinate 494, forward strand.
GCGAAGCCCTGGAGCGAGCTGCGCGGCGCCTGCAGCGTCGACGGGGTCGGGGCGCTACAGGCCGGCGCCGAGGTGCCCGAGCAGCTCGACGCAGCGACCGCGCTGCACGCGGCGCTGGTAGCGGACGGCTGCCTCTTGTGCCACGTTCGCGACGGACGGGGCGGCCTCTCGCAGGAGGTCAAGGAGCAGCTCGTCGAGGTCGAGGACATCGGCGAGGAGGGCCTCGTGCCGCCCGACCTCAGCCAGGTCGGCCGCCGCCTGCGGCCGGAGTGGCTCGCGCGCGTCGTGCGCGACGGCCACAAGGCGCGCGACTACGTGCGCATGCGCATGCCGGCCTTCGGCGAAGAGAAGGCCGCGCAGTACGCCGCGTGGTTCGGCGAAGTCGACGCCGCGGGCATCTCCGACGGGGAGCCGCCGTTCTCCGAGGAGGCCGCCGAGCGCGGCCGCACGCTCGCGGGCACCGGCGGCCGCAACTGCATCTCTTGCCACCGCATGTCGGGCTACGACTCGCTGGGTCCGCAGGGCATGGACCTCTCCGTGCAGCACGGGCGTCTGCGGCCCGAGTGGTTCCGCGAGTGGCTGCTGCACCCGACGCAGCTCCGTCCGAACACGCGCATGCCGACCTTGTGGGTGCGCGGCGACCAACAGGACCGCGAGGACGTCGACGCGATCCGAACGTGGCTCTCGCTCGGCGAGGCGGCGCCGCTGCCGACCGGCATCGTGGTCGACAAGGCCTCGATGGTGCTCGACCCCGTCGACCGTCCCGTGCTGCACGGCGCGTTCCTGCAGGACGTGTCCGCGCGCACGCTGATGGTCGGCACGCCGCAGCGCACGCACTACGCCTACGACCTCGTCGACCCGCGCCTCGTGTGGATCTGGCGCGGCAGCTACGTGGACGCGACCGGAACCTGGGTCGGCCGCGCCGGCAAGCTCGTCAAGCCGCTCGGCCGTGACTGGCAGGTCGTCGAGGACTTCACCCTCGAGGGGCCGCGCCGCGTCCTGGGCCAGCGCCGCACGGAGGACGGCTACCCGGTGCTGCGCGGCGCCGCCGGCGACGCACGCTACGAAGACAGCGCCCGCGCGCGGCTCGCCGCAGGCGGGAGCATGCTGGTGCGCACGTTGCGCTGCACGGAGGGGACGCTGGTGCTGCAGTTCCCCGAGACTGAGTCGTATCAGGTGACCGTCGCCGGCGCGCCGGCCGGTCGTCACGAGCTGGCCGCGGGCCAGGAGCTGGAGGTCGTCTACCAATGGTGAGCACGCTCGCGCTGATCGCGCTGTTTCTGCCGCAGGAGCCCGCCTCGCCGGGCCCGGTCCAAAAGAAGCCGGCGCCCGACGAGGCGAGCTACGTCGAGATCGTCGACGTGCCGCTGCCCGACGACTGCGTGCTCGAGGTCGGCGGCCTCGTGCTCCAGGGCGACACGATGTTCGCGGCGACGCGCCGCGGCGAGGTGTGGCGCATCGAAGGTGTCTCCGGCGAGGCGCCCAAGGCGACGCTGTGGGCCGAAGGCCTGATGGAGCCGCTCGGCCTCGTCGAGCGCGACGGCTGGCTCTACTGCTCGCAGCGCGCGGAGCTGTCGCGCATGCGCGACACCGACGGCGACGGGCGCATGGACGAGCTGGAGACGGTCGCCGACGGCTGGCCGATCTCGGGCAACTACCACGAGTACTGCTTCGGGCCGACGATCGCGGGCGACGGCTCGTTCTGGCTGACGCTCAACAAGCCGTTCGGCGGCGAGCCGTTCGGCAAGGCGCCCTGGCGCGGCTGGGCAGTCCGCATCCCGGCCGACGGCGGCTCGTTCGAGCCTGTCTGCGCGGGCCTGCGCTCGCCGGCAGGCGTCGGCACGGCGCCCGACGGCGTCGTGTGGTACACCGACAACCAGGGTGAGTGGTGCGCGAACAGCAAGTTCACGCCGCTGCAGCCCGGTGAGTTCCACGGCCACCCGCACGGCATCGAGTCGTGCAAGCTGCCGCAGTCCAAGGTCGAGCACCCGGGCGACGTGCCGAGCGGTCTGCGCATGGCCGAGGCGGCGGCGAAGATCCCGAACTTCACGCTGCCCGCGGTGTGGATCCCGTACGACAAGTGCGGCCGTTCGCCGGGCGGCTTCGTGTGGGACACGGCAGGCAACTTCGGTCCGTTCGAGGGCCAGGTGTTCTGCGGCGACCAGTACTCGTCGGAGGTCTTCCGCATGTCGCTCGAGATGGTGGGGGGGCGCTGGCAGGGCGCCTGCTACCCGTTCCGTCGCGGGCTCAAGAGCGGCATCACGCGCGTGCTCTGGGGCGAGAAGGGCACGCTCTGGTGCGGCCTGACCAACCGCGGCTGGGGCTCGCTCGGCGGCAGCACCTACGGCCTGCAGCGGCTCGTCTGGAAGGGCGAGACGCCGTTCGAGCTGCAGGAGATCACCGCGCGGCCCGACGGGTTCCGGCTGGTGTTCACAGCGCCGATCGATCGGGACGGCGCGACCGAGCAGAGCGTGCAGGTCAAGAGCTGGACCTACGACCACCACAGCTCGTACGGCTGCCCGCCGCGCGACACGCACCCTCACGCGGTGACCAGCTGCGCGGTCACCAAGGACGGCATGACGATGGACATCGTCGTCGACGACCTCGAGCTGTGTCGCGTCTACGAGATCGACTGCGCCGGCGTGCGCAGCGAAGGCGGCGCGGGCCGGCTGCTGCACGGCGTCGGTTACTACACCCGCAACCGGGCACCCGAGTAGCCCGGTCGGCGCAAAAACTGCCGCTCGCGCTGTTCATCGGCGGCGCTGCGAGGACCATGCATGCATGCCGTGGTCTCCCAAGCACGAGCTCTCCTGGTCGTCGTCCAGGGCCGGGACGTTGGACGCCTGCGCGCGCCGCTACTACTGGGAGTACTACGGCTCCTGGCTCGGCTACGACAAGAACAGCGAGCCCGGCCGGCGCCGCGCGTGGCTGCTCAAGAAGATGACCCGCATGCCGATGCTGGCGGGCACGATCACGCACGACGCGATCCAGAGCTGGTTCGAGCACCGGCGCGACCGTGGCGCGCCGCCCGAGCCGGGCGCGTTCGTCGACGACGCGGTCACCGAGCTCCGCCGCCACTACAAGGACTCGCGCGACGGGCGCTGGGAGAAGAACCCCTCGAAGATCACCCGGCTCGCCGAGCACCACTACGAGGAACCGCGCATCGCCGAGGCGTCCGGTGAGGCGGCGCGCTACGGCGCCGAGCACGCCGACCGCATCCGCGCGAGCCTCGAGGCGTTCCTGGAGATGCCGGAGCTCGAGGTCGTGCGCGCGAGCGACCCGTCGACGTGGCTCGCGTGCGAGGACATGACGACCTTCCCGCTCGACGGCGTGAAGGTCTACGCGGTCCCGGACTTCGCGTACCGCAGCGCGGACGGCGCGGTGCACATCTGGGACTGGAAGACCGGCAGCCCGCGCGAGGGCGACGCGTTCCAGCTGGAGGTCTACGCCGGCTACGCGCGCGACTACTGGGACGCCGATCCGGACCGCATCGTCGGCTACGACGCCTACCTGAAGGACCGCCAGATCGTCGAGATCCGGCCGGGCCGCGCGGGCCTCGAGCGCGCCTACGACCGCATCAAGGAGTCGCTCGAGCAGATGCGCAGCATGCACTTCGACGCGGCGGCGTCGACCGGCGACCCCGAGCAGTTCGCGATGGTCGAGGACACGCGGGCGTGCGCGTGGTGCAACTTCCGCGAGCTCTGCGGGCGGAGCTGACTAGCCGAGCCGCTGCACGGCGTCGACCAGCAGCGCGACGCCGTAGCCGGTGCCGCGGTTGCCGCGGAACGCCGGATACGCGAGGTCGATGTGGCCCCAGCGCGCGCCGCTGCCGTCGACGTTCCAGTGCACGAACTCCGCAGCACAGCTGACCTGCGCGTTGCTGCGGTTCTTGACCGAGTTGCGCATGTCGGCGATCGGGCTCGCGAATTCCGAGCGGAAGAACTCGGGCGCGAACGGCAGCGCCCAGCACATGTCGCCGCTGCTGCGGCCGGCTGCGCACAGCGCCTGCTCGACGTCCTCGTCGTTGCTGACGACGGCGCCGAAGTGCTGGCCCGTGGCGACGCCCTGCGCGCCGGTCAGCGTCGCGGCGTCGATCACGGTGTCGGCCTCGAGCACGCGCGCGGCGTAGCTGCAGCCGTCGGCGAGCAGCAGGCGGCCCTCGGCGTCGGTGTTGTTGATCTCGACCGTCTTGCCCGAGTGCATCGTGATCACGTCGTCGGGCTTGTAGGCGTGCGGGCCGATCGCGTTCTCGGCGAGGCACATGATCAGCGTCAGCTTGCACTTCTTGTGGTGCCGCGCCAGCGTCAGGAACGCGCCCAGCACCGCCGCCGAGCCGCCCCGGTCGGCCTTCATCGTCGCCATCGCGCCGCGGCCCTGGAGGTGCAGGCCGCCGGTGTCGGAGGTGACGCCCTTGCCGACCAGCGCGATGTGCCGCTTCTTGGTCGGGTTGACGGTCGCGACCAGCATGCGCGGCTGAGAACGCGCGGTGCGTCCGACCGCGTGGATGCCGCCCAGCTTCTTCTTGAGCAGCGCGTCGCCGACGACCTCGCTGACCTTGACGCCCGGCACCGCGCGCAGCAGCTTCTTGGCGGCCGCTGCG
>JBERSB010000150.1:0-10175 GCA_041236755.1 Luminiphilus sp.
GACGAAGGCCGCGTGCGCATGTACCCGGTCGACTTGCTGCACGCCGCCAGCGATCGCCTCTCCAACGGTCCGTCGCGGGGTGCCGGCGGGTTCGACGTCTTCGAGCGTGACCTGAGCAGCTCCCTCGCCAGCAAGGACTACCTGTCCGCGTTCCTGCGGGACTCGCTGCAGCGCGCCGACATGCTGCTCGACGAGCTGCGCGCGCAGCTGCGGACCGAGCCGCCGCGGATGCTCGAGCGTCGCCTCGCCACCCTCGAGGAAGAGCGCGACTGGCTTCGCGAGGAGCGCAGCCGCGTCGAGAAGGCGCTGCAGCTGGACTGGACCGAGGCGTTCGCGCGCGGCGACCGCGACGTCGAGGCCGAGGCGGAGCGGGCGGCGCGGGACCGCGGCGCCAAGCTGCTGCGCACGCTCGGAGCGTCGATCGACACGTGGTTCCTGTCCGGCCACAGCCTGCAGTGGCTCTTGCAGGAGCACTGGACGCCGCTGGTGCGCGACTACCGCGAGGCGGTGCGCGAGGCGGCCGCGCGCGCCTTCGACCAGGTCACAGCACAGCGCGGCGCCGGCCTCGACCTGCCCGCCGGGGTCGCCGACCTGCTCCAGCGCGCCGACGTCGACGTGCGGTCGGTGCGCGAGCGCGCGCTCGCCGACAGCGGGCCGGTGCGCTGGCCTGCGCAGACCTCAGTGCCGGTCGACGTGCGCGCGGTCCCGGTCAAGAAGAGCCTGCTGGACCGCCTGAGCTTCCGCTCGCTCGACCACGTGCGCCAGCGCCTGTTCGGGCCGTTCGACGAGCCCGTCAACAAGATCCTCGGCAAGGACAAGGCCAAGTACCTCGGCGAGCCCGGCCGTCTGCACCTGCACCAGTGCGTCACGCAGTTCCGCGGCCAGCTGCTGCCGCAGACCACCGGCTGCCTGCGCGAGCACTTCGGGGGCCGCTTCCTCGAGGCCGCCGCGCGGCTGCTGTCCGAGGGCGTGCAGGCCTACGCGCCGCGGCTCGACGCGCGCCTCGCCGAGATCGAAGCAGAGCACGAGGCGCTGGCCCAGGTCGCGCGGCCGCTGCGCAGCATCGACGCGCGCTCGGAGGGCATCCGCAGCGACCTCGAAGCGCTCGAGCGGCGCTTCATGGAAGACCCGGAGCTGGCGCCGGACTCCGCAGGGTTCGTGCTACAGCCCAGACAGCCGACCGACGAAGCCGCCCGGCGCTCGGCCGCCGAGGCGTCGCCGCAAGGCACGGCGTCCGCGCGCCAGCGGGCCGGACGCTAGCGGGCGCGGGACAGCTCGCGGAAGCGGGCCAGCGTCTCGCGCGCGAGGTCCAGCACCTCGGCCGCAGGCCTGCCGGTGAACAGCTCGAGCGCGTCCTGCACGTTACGCACCGCCTCGACGGTGAAGTTGTCGGCCTCGACGGCCTGCACGACCTCGACGTCGAGCATCAGGTCGCCGATGTTGGCGACCGGCAGCACGACGCCCTGGCGGCGGTTGAGCTTGCGCGAGCGGCACAGCCGGAAGAAGCCCTCGATCTTGTCGTTGACGCCCGCGACCGCCTGCACCTCGCCCTTCTGGTTGATGCTGCCGGTGATCGCGAGGTCCTGGACGAGCGGCACGTTGGCCAACGAGCTCAGCAGCGCGAGCAGCTGCGCCAAGGACGCGCTGTCGCCCTCGACGCCGTTGTAGAGCTGCTCGAAGCAGATCGTCGCCTGCATGCAGAGCGGCCCGTCGTCGCCGAACTCCTGCAGCAGGAAGCCCTCGAGGATCATCACGCCCTTGTCGTGGATCGGCCCGGAGAGCTGGGCGAGCCCTTCGATGTTGACGAGGCCCGAGCGCTGCGCGGTCGCGACGCCCGAGTTGCAGGTGATGCGGCACGGCCTGCCGAACTCGATCGCGCCCGTGTCGAGCACGGTGAGCGCGTTGACCTGCCCGACCACGGAGCCCGACGTGGTGAGCTCCATGTAGCCGGACTTGTAGCCCCGCTCGGTCAGCTCCTGCTGCAGGTCGTGGCGCTGCCGCTGCATGACGACGGCCTGGTCGACGTGGCGGCGCGTGACGAGCTTGGCCCGCGCCAGCTGCGCCTGGTAGGCAGCCTCGCGCGCGAGGTCGCCGATCTCGCTGTAGCGCGTGATCAGGCGGTCGCGGCGCCCCGCACAGCGCGCGCCGTGCTCCGCGATCGCGGCCATCGCTTCGGGCGAGAGCGGCACGAGGTCCTCGCCCTCGACGAGCCACTGCAGGTAGTCCGCGTAGCGACGCAGGCCGGTCTTGTTCGCCGGGATGGTGCTGTCGAACTCGGCGTGGATCTTGAAGACCTGCGTGAACTGCACGTCTTCTGCGGCCAGCTGCTCGTAGACGCCCGGCTCGCCGATCAGCACGACCTTCAGGTCGATCGGGATCGCCTCGGGCTGCAGCGAGCCCGTCTGCGCCCCCGCCATCTGGTCGAAGTCGCGGATCTCGAGGCGGCCGGACTGCAGCACGCGCTTGAGCTGCGTCCACACGCCGGGCTCACGCAGCACGTCGACGCACCGCAGCACCAGGTAGCCGCCCTCTGCGCGCAGCAGCGCGCCCGGGTGCACCTGCAGCGGCCCCGGCATCCCGTCCGTCGCGCTGATGGTGCCGAACAGGTTTCCGAAGCTCGGGTTGGTCTCGACCACCACCGGGCACGCGTCGGTGAACGCGGTCTTGACGACCTGCGAGTCGAACTCGCCGAGGCGCGGCTCCTCGCCGGCGTCAGGCACCACCGCGACGCCGCCGCCTTCTGCCTCGAGTTCCTCGTCGCTGGCGATGAACTGGTGCAGGTTGCGCTCGATGAACTCACCCGCCGCGTCGACCCAGTCGGCGACCTCGGGCTGCGGCCAGCGCCTGACGAAGCTCTCCTGGTAGCTCTTCAGAACCTTCCACGCGAGCTGCCGGTCCATCGTGCGCAGCTCCTCCATCGAGCGTACGAGCTCCTCGCGGAGCCGCTCGTGGACCTCGAGCATGCGCTCGAGCAGATGCTCGCGCTGCAGCAGCAGCCGGTTGCGATCCTCCTCGGACACCTTGCCCTCGAGGACCAGCGCCGACATCGCGTCGAGCGTGATCGGCTCGCCGTCGACGACGGGGTAGATGTCCGAGGTGGTGGTGCCGTCGTTGGAGTGGAACGTGACCAGCTCGCACCCCTGCTTCTGCGCCTGGCGCTGCAGCGCGGCCATGATGCGCGCCTCCCGGTTGCCGTTGGCGCGCTGGACCACGCGCCGCGACATGCGGTGCGGCCGCGAGCGCATCGCGCCGAGCAGCGCTGCGTGCATCGCGCGGCCGAACTCGACCAGCTCGTCGCGGAACGCGGGCCCACGACCGGTCGGCAGCGATACGAGCAGCGGCCGGTTGGGCTCGCGGAAGTTGTGCACGAACACGCGGTCGGGCACGAGGCTGCAGGTCGGCTGGATGTCGCGCAGCAGCATCTCCACCACCGCCGAGCGACCCGAGCCGATCAGCCCGGACACGAACAGGTTGTAGCCCTTGGCGCGGATCGAGAGCCCGGCCTTGATCGCCGCGATCGGGCGGTCCTGTCCGATCAGGAACGCGGCTGTCGGCGGGGTGCCCGAGGGCTTCAGGGGCGGGCAGGTCCAGCGCAGCTTGTCCAGCGGGACCGGACCTGCGCGACCCGCGCGCGAACCGCGGCCGCGCCTCGCGCTCACCACCCGCCGACTGGCGTCTCGGGGCTGGCCCGCGGGGCTCATGCGCGGGCCACCAGCACCGGGCACGGCGCGGCCTTGAGGATCTCGCCCGCCGTGCTGCCGAGCAGCGCCTTCATGATGCCGGTGCGGCCGCGCGAGCGGACCAGGATCAGGTCGACGCGCTCGACGAGCGCCTCTTTCAGGATCTGCTCCTCGACGTCCTCGGAGAACGTCAGGTGGCCGAGCGCGCGCACGCCCGCCTCTGCGGCGCGGTCGACCGCGACCTGCAGCTTGCTCTGGACCTCTTCCTGCAGCTCCTGCTCGAAGCTGCCGCGCTGGCCCGCCGAGCCGTGGTGGCCGATCAGGTTCACCGTCGCCGGCGTGTCGATCACCACCAGCAGCAGCAGCTCGGCGCGCAGCTGCGCGGCGATCGCGATCGCGTAGTCGAGCTCCGGCTCGCGCGACTCCGCGAGGTCCACGGGCACCAGGATGCGTTGCACGACCGGCGACATGCAGGGATCGTAGGCGCGGGCGGCGACTTTTCGAGAGGGCGTCCGCTATCCTGCTCTTCCCGTTTCCAGGAGCCAGGTGGACCTCAAGGACCTCAAGATCGAACGACGGCCCAAGGCCACCCGGCGCCGGTCGGGCAGCTGGTCGCTGCGTCTCGTCGGCCTCGCCGTGCTCGGCGTCGTCGGCTGGCTCTGCGCCCCGATGCTGGGGCGCTTCTACGACCGCGTCAACCTGCCGGAGGTGCGCACGTTCGTCGTCACCGAGAGCAGCCCCGCGACCGCCGCCGCCGTGCGGGGCACCGCCGCCAACGGCTACGTCGTGGCGGCGCGCCGCGCAGCGCTGTCCTCGGACGTGCCCGGCCGCATCGTCGAGCTCAACGTCAAGGAGGGCTCGGTGGTCAAGCAGGGCGACATCGTCGCGAGGCTGTTCGCCGAGGACTTCCGCGCCGCCCACCAGCAGGCAGAGGCGACCGCGCGCGCCGCGCGCACCGAGGTCGAGCGCGCCACGGGCAGCGCGGCCGTCGCGGTCGCGCAGGTGCGCGAGTCCGAGCGCGCGCTCGAGCGCGCCGAGGCGCTGCACGAAGAGGGCGAGGAGCAGCTCGAGTTCGCCGAGGCGGAGCTGCAGCGGGTGCAGCGGCTGGCGCACACCGGCATCGAGGGCGCGCGCGCCCGCCAGTTCGCCGAGCGCGACCGCGACGTGTCCCGCGCGCGGCTGGCCTCGCTGCAGGCGAGCGTCGCAGCGGCAGCGGCCGGCATCGCGACCGCACAGCTGCGCGCGGCCGTCACCACGCTCGACGTGCAGTCTCGCCGCGACCAGCTCGCCGCGGCCGAGGCGGCGCGCGACCAGGCCAAGGCGACGCTCGACAAGACCGACGTGCGGGCGCCCTTCGACGGCGTGGTCGTGCTCAAGGACGCCGAGGTCGGCGAGGTGGTCTCCCCCAACGCCCAGGGCGGCAGCAACGCGCGCGGCGCGGTGTGCACCATGGTCGACTTCGACTCGCTCGAGGTGCAGGCCAACGTGCCCGAGAACACGCTCAGCTCCGTCGCGGTCGGCGCGCCGGCCGACGTGTTCCTGGACGCCTACCCCGACGACCGCTACGCCGGCACCGTCGACCGGATCTGGCCGACCGCCGACCGGCAGAAGGCCACCGTCGAGGTCCGCATCAAGTTCGAGCAGCGGGACGAGCGGCTGCGTCCGGAGATGGGCGTGCGCATCGTCTTCCGCACCGACCGCGACGAGACCGCTGCAGAGGTCGACCGGGAGCGGCGCATCGTCGTCCCGCAGGAGGCCCTCGTGCAGATCGAGGGCCGGACCGGGGCGTTCGTCGTCGAGCGCGGCACCGTGCGCTTCGCCGAGGTCACCGCCGGCGAGGCGAAGGGCGGCCGCGTGGCCGTCGACGCCGGCCTGACCGCGAACCAGCGCATCGTGCTCGACCCACCGCCGAGCCTGCAGGACGGCGACCGCGTGCGAACCCAGCAAGACTGACCCACCCGCAAGCACACCATGACCGCAGCGATCCAACTCCGATCCGTCACGAAGACCTACTCGCGCGGCGGCGAGGAGCTGCGCGTGCTCGACGAGCTCGACCTCGACATGGACGACGGCACGTTCTACGCGCTGATGGGCCCGTCGGGCTCGGGCAAGACCACGCTGCTCAACATGGTCGGCGGCCTCGACCAGGCCGACAGCGGCCTCGTGCAGGTCGGCGACGAGGACCTCGCCGTGATGGACGGCGGCGAGCTGGCGCAGTGGCGCTCCGAGCACGTCGGCTTCGTGTTCCAGGGCTTCAACCTCTTGCCGGTCCTGAGCGCGCGCGAGAACGTCGAGCTGCCGCTGCTGCTCGCGCCGCTGTCCAAGCGGCAGCGCCGCGAACAGGCCGAGCGCGCGCTGACGCTCGTCGGCCTCGCCGACCGCATGAACCACAAGCCGCGCGAGCTCTCGGGCGGCCAGGAGCAGCGCGTCGCGATCGCGCGCGCCATCGCCACCGACCCGCAGGTGATCCTGGCCGACGAGCCCACCGGCGACCTCGACCGCGACACCGCCGACGCGGTGCTCGAGCTGTTGCAGCGCCTGAACAGGGAGCTGAACAAGACCATCCTGATGGTCACCCACGACCCGCAGGCGGCGAGCTACGCCGACAAGACGATCCACCTCGACAAGGGCAAGCTGGGCCGCATCGAGGACAACCGCACAGGCGCGGAGGGCTGACCGATGCCCTGGAAGCTGCTGTTCCGCAACCTGCTCGGCCACAAGGTCCGGTCGCTGCTGACGATCGGCGCTGTGATGGTCGCGGTGTTCCTGGTCTGCGTGCTGCAGGCCGTGACCAGCGGCCTGTCGCGCACGCTCGACGCGTCGGCGGCGAACCGGCTGCTGGTGCAGTCCGCGGTCAGCCTGTTCGTCGACCTGCCGCTCGGCTACCAGCAGAAGATGGCGTCGGTGCCGGGCGTCGAGGCGATCTGCAAGTGGCAGTGGTTCGGAGGCCGCTACGAGCAGGACAAGGGCGGCTTCTTCGCGCAGTTCGGGATCGACCCCGAGACGTTCGCGACCAGCTACCCCGAGATGACCATCGCAGACGGCAGCTACGAAGAGTTCGCCGCCACGCGCACGGCCTGCATCGTCGGCCGACAGCTGGCCGACAAGTACGGCTGGCAGGTCGGCGACACCGTGCCGATGCTCGGGACGATCTTCACGCGCATCGACGGCAAGCCGTGGGACTTCACGGTCAAAGCGATCTACGAGAGCACGTCTGCGGCGTTCGACCAGCAGCAGATGTTCTTCCACTACCAGTACCTGCGCGAGTCGCTCGAGCAGGGCGGCGCGACCGGGCCCGACGGCGTCGGCGTCTACATGCTCAAGATCGAGCCCGGCACCGACCCGCTGGTCGTGCAGCGCGCCGTCGACGGCATGTTCGAGAACGGCCCGCAGCGGGTGCAGACGACCACCGAGGCGGAGTTCAACCGCCAGTTCATCTCGATGCTGGGTGACGTGCCGCAGCTGCTGCGCCTGATCGGCGGCGCCGTGCTGTTCGCGATCTTCTTCGCGGTGCTCAACACGATGCTGCTGACCGGCCGCGAGCGCACCAGGGACCTCGGCGTGATGAAGGCGCTCGGCTTCGGCAACGGCGTCGCCGCGGGCCTGTTGATCGGCGAGTCGCTGCTCTTGTGCCTGACCGGCGCCGGCCTCGCGATCGCGCTCGGCCTGTTGATCGAGGCGCCGATCGCCGCGGTCACCGCGTCCTTCATCCCCGGCTTCGCCCTGGAGCGCGACACGCTGCTGCTGGGCGCGGGCATCGCCGCGGTCGTCGGCCTCGTCTCTGGCGTGCTCCCGGGCGTGCGCGCGGCGCGGATGAACACCACCCAGGCCCTGCAGGAGATCGCCTGATGGCCCTCGTCCCGATCCGCTACAACCTGCGCAGCCTGTTCGTGCGCTTCTCGTCGACGGTGCTGACCGTGTGCGCGGTCGGCGCCACCATCGCGGTGTTCGCGGGCATGCTGTCGCTGCAGCAGGGCTTCGCGACGCTGTTCCAGGAGCGCGGCCGCGACGACCTCGCCATCTTCCTGCGCAAGGGCGCCACCTCGGAGGGCGAGTCGGGGATCACGCTGGAGCAGTGCAAGATCCTCAAGAACGAGGTGCCCGAGATCGAGCGCAACGAGGCGGACCAGCCGCTGGCGAGCGCCGAGATGTACCTCGCCGTGCGCCTGAGGAAGTTCGACGGCGGCGAGACCAACGTCGCGATCCGCGGCGTCGAGCCGATGAGCTTCCAGATCCACGGCGACGACGTGCGGATCACCGAGGGCGCGAACTTCACGCCCGGCTCCGACGAGCTGATCGTCGGCGAAGGGCTGCTCGACCGGATCGCGAACTGCCGCGTCGGCGACACGCTGCGGATCAACACCGGCACGTTCCGCATCGTCGGATCATTCGCGGGCAAGGGCGGCTACCAGAGCGAGATCTGGGGCGACCTCGACCGCCTGCAGGACGCGCTGCAGCGGCCCGTGCGCAGCCGGGTCCTCGCCAGGGTCCCGCCCGACGTCGACCTCGCGGCGATCGAGCAGCGCTACACCGACGACCTGCGCCTGCAGCCCAAGGTGCTGAACGAGCGCGCCTACCTCGCGAGCCAGACCAGCGACCTGTCGGCGCGCTTCCTGTTCGTCGGCGGCTTCCTGGCGCTGATCATGGGCATCGGCGCGATCTTCACGGGCACCAACTCGATGCTCGCCGCGATCGGCGCCCGCACCCACGAGATCGGCATCCTCAAGGCCGTCGGCTACAAGCCGTTCGCGATCTTCCTGTCGTTCCTCGGCGAGTCCCTGCTGCTGGGCGTGCTCGGCGGCGTCGCGGGGTGCCTGATCGTGCTGCCGTTCCAGGGTGCCGAGACCGGCACCATGAACAGCACGTTCTCCGAGGTCACGTTCGCGTTCCGCACGACGCCGACGGCGATGCTCTGGTCGATCGTGTTCGCGGCGTCGCTGGGCGTCGTCGGCGGCCTGTTCCCGGCGTGGCGCGCGTCCCGGATGACGCCGACCGAGGCGCTGCGGCGCGGCTGAGCGGCGCCGTCACGCAGTGAGCGACGCCAAGGCGATCCGCGCAGCGCCGCCGTCGCGGAACCAGGTCGCCTCGTCGTAGACGCGCAGCCGGTCGCCCTTGAGTTCGAACTGCAGCGTCACGACGCCGTCGCGCAGGTCCTCGTGGTCCCAGAACCGGTCGTTGGACAGCACCAGCGCGTCGTGCGCGCGCGCGTGCTCGAGCAGGTAGGCGTCGGCGGACTCGCGGTGCGGCGTGACCACGTAGCGCGGCCGCCCTTCGGTCACGTCCTGGCAGCGCGCGCGCAGCACCTGCTGGGCCTCGCGCGGACACGCCATGGCCGTCGAGTAGTCGACGAACACCCACACGGGCAGCTGCCTGCGCCACGCCTCGCACCACGCCTCGGCGAGCGCCAGCCGCTCGAGCGGGCGCCTGCGGCTCGAGGCGATCACGTTGGCGCCGTCGATGACCACCGCGCGGCGCGGCGGCGGCGCCGCGTCGGGCGCAGCACGCTTGGGGCCCGCCACCTCAGCGCGCCCCGGCGCCGAAGCGGCGGCGCAGCGGCGCGAGCGGCAGCGCCCGCGCGGTGCGCCCCATGCCCGTGGTCGTCTCCGCTGCGCAGAGCGAGTCGAGGATGGCCTGCTCGGTGGCGTCGGCCACCGCCACGAACAGCGGCGAGAGCGCGCCGCCCCGGAGCGGGCTCGGCCCGAACCCCGCGGTCGAGAACGCGACCGCGTAGTCGCCGCTGCCGTTGCTGAAGGACGCTCCCGTGCGCGCCATGCCGGCGAACGCCCGGCGCGCGAGCCGCTCGAGGCCGCGCTGGTCGAGCGGCGCGTCGGTCGCGACCACGATCATGCACGAGCCGTCGTGGTCCTCGCCGAAAAGCTCCGACATCGGCGTTCCGTCGACCACCAACCGCCCGCCGAAGTTGGTCTGCACCAGCACGCCCACCGTGTGGCCCTGCACGCGCCTCGAGCTGGTCCCGATGCCGCCCTTGTAGCCGAAGCACACCGTGCCCGCCCCGGCCCCCACCGCGCCGACCTCGACCGCGCCGCGCGACGCGCCCGCGATGGCCGCCTGGACGTGCTCGGCACCCAGCGGCCGCGCGCGGATGTCCGACAGGCGGCCGTCGTTGGTCTCGCCGACGACCACGTTGGCCGACCGCACGCGCTCGTTGCCGGGCTGCGTCAGCAGCCAGCCGAGCAGGCCGTCGGCGACGCGGTGCACGTTGAGCGTGCCGCACAGCGCGATCGGGCTCTCGAGCTCACCCAGCTCCACGAGCTGGGTCGCGCCGACCAGCTTGCCGAAGCCGTTCTGCACGCACAGCGCCGCCGGCAGCTTGCGCGCGAACGGGTTGCCCGGGTGCGGCAGCACCACCGTGACGCCGGTGTGCATACGTTCGCCCTCGTGCAGGGTCGCGTGGCCGACGGCGACGCCGGCGACGTCGGTGATCGCGTCGTGCTCGCCGCTGCCGAGCGCGCCGATGTGCACGCCGACGTCGCG
>JBERSB010000151.1:0-5559 GCA_041236755.1 Luminiphilus sp.
ACGCGGTGTTCAAGTCGCGGCTGGACGAGCGCGCGGACAACGTGCCGCTCGAGCTGATGAGCAACATGCGCCTCAAGACCGTGACCGTCCGGCGCGGCAAGACCGCGCGGCTCGACGTGCACGACGAGGGCGAGGACGGCGTCCGGGTCTACGGGGTCGTCCGCGAGAACGGGCAGCCGGTCGCGCGGGCGCTGATCACCCTGCTCGGCAGCGACCGCGACGGGCTGCTGGGGATGGGGGTGCGCGCCAACGCCGCGGACCTGCAGGGCGCCTACGAGCTGGTCGGGATCGCGCCCGGGGACTACGTGATGCAGGTCACGCGCTTCCAGGGCCGCCCCGTTCAGACGACGTTCCCGATCGAGGTGCCAGAAGGGCTGCGGGACCACCGCTTCGACGTGGAGCTGCCGACCTCGAGCATCGCGGGCGTCGTTGTCGACACGCGCGGTGAGCCGGTGCCCGGCGTCCGGGTGACGCTCGGCAGCGACGAGAGCGAACTCTCGGGTGAGAGCGGGCTCATCGGCATGATCGCGCAGGGCGGCCTCGGCCGCGCGCGCACGGACGAGGACGGCGCGTTCGAGCTGCGCTCGGTCGCGCCGGGGACCTACCGCCTCTCGGCCGGCGCCCGCGTCGGCGGCGGCCCCAGGCGGGCGCCGCGCGAGGGTGAGAAGACCTATGGCGAAGGCGTGCTCGAGGATGTCGTAGTGGACGGCTCGACCGCGTTGACCGGCCTTGTCGTGACCGTGCCGCTCGCCGGCTCCGTCACCGGGATCGTCGTGGACGGCTCGAACGTGCCGGTCGCCAACGCAGAGATCGCCTACACCGAGGATCGTCGCGAGCGCGGCCGCAGGCGCAGCGGCAACCCGCTGCTCGACATGATCGGCACGGCGCGGCCCGTCCGCACCGACGCGAACGGCAGGTTCGAGCTGCGCGGGCTGACGCCCGGCAGCTACTCGCTGCGGGTCGAGAGCGAGGCGCTGGAGGCCGGCAAGCTCGACGACGTCGTGGTGCAGGAGGGGCTGCCGACCGAGGTGCAGCTGCGCGTCGTGCGCGGGGCGACGCTGCGGGTGCGCGCGACCAACGTCGACAAGCAGCAGATCCCGCTCGGGAACATCACGCTGCTCGACGGCCGCTCTAAGCCGGTGGTCAGCCGGCTGTCGACGTTCACGTTGATGAAGCGGTGGATGTCCAACCGCGACACGGTCAACGACTCGGGGTGGTACGAGTTCGGCAGCGTGCCGCCGGACACCTACACCGCGATCCTCAGGGAGCAGGGCGAAGAGGACATCCGCATCGTGCGCACGATCAAGGACGGCGAGACCGTCGAGTGGGACATCGACGTCGCGCTGGAGCTCGAGGCGCGGGATCGTGCGCGCAAGGACGGGCGTTGACGAGGCCGCGCTGCGCCGTGGCGCTGGTCGGCGCGGTGAGCCTTTGGGCGGCCGTGGCGCCCGCGCAGGCCGGTCGGCACGAGCTGGGCCTGCGGCTGCGCGCGTTCGAGCGCCGGCTCGCCGAGGTCACGGACCCAGATCGCCGCGACGGCGCGTTCGTGCAGCTCGAGCGGGCGGTGCAGGCGTTCTTCCGGATGGACACGGCGCGCGTCGCGGCCGCGATCGACGCGGCCGAGCTCGCGCTCGGCGGCCGCGAGGCCGCAGCGACGGAGCGGTTCGCGCGCAGCCTCGCGCTCCGGCTGCACCGGCGCCTCGTGGACACCGACGCCGAAGTGCTCGAGGCCGACGTGCACGCGGTCTTCGAGCTCGAAGGGCAGGAGCGCTCCACGTCGGACCTGACGGTCCTGGTGCAGCCACACGGCGCTGCTGCGTGGCAGCGCGTGCCGCTGGACGTAGCCATGCAGGGCTTCGAGGTCGACGTCTCTGGGCTGCCGGCCGGCGACCACACCCTCCGCTGGCGCGTCGAGCACGCCGGCGAGGTGCTGACCACGCGCGCGCTCGCGCTCGCTGCTGCGCCGCAGCTGCGTGCGCGCCTTGACCGCGTCTACTCAGCTGCGAAGGCCGCGCGCAAGGCCGCGCCGCGCTCGGTCGAGTCCGCGACGCTGCCGGCACTCGCCAACCTGCTGCGCACGACGCAGCGCCGCAACGCCTACGAGACCGAGCTCAGCGGGCTCGCGCTGCTCGAGGAGGCAGAGGGCCTTGCGGCGTGGCTGGAGGGCCGGCGCGAGGCCGTGCGCTACGGCGGCCGCCGCGCGGGTTCGTTCCGGCTGCACGTGCCGGTCGGGGACGGCGTGGTCGCCACGCGGCTCGACGTGCCAGCGGTCGACGAAGGCGCGCGGCCGCTGGTCGTCGCGCTGCACGGCGCCGGCGGCAGCGAGAACCTGTTCTTCGACGGCTACGGCGACGGGCTCTGCGTCGCGCTGGCGCGGGCGCGCGGCTGGTTCGTCGCGTCGCCGCGCGTCAGCCTCGGCGGCGTCGACTGCGCAGGCCTCGTCGACGCGCTGGCGGCGCGCTTCCCGGTCGACACCGACCGCGTGTTCGTGGTCGGCCACTCGATGGGCGCAGCGCAGCTGATGGCCAACGTGGCGCGGACGCCCGGGCGCTTCCGGGCGGCAGCGCCTGTGGCCGGCGGCGGCCGTCCCGGCGGCGGGGGCGACTTCGCTGCGGTGCCGTTCTTCGTCGCCGCCGGGGCCCGCGACTTCGGTCGGTCCGGGGCGCGACGGCTCCATACGGGCATCGAAGCCGCGGGTGCTCGGGCCGTCTGGCGGCTTTATCCGTCGGTCGAGCACCTCGCGGTGATGCAGATCGCCCTGCCCGACGTGTTCGCGTTCTTCGATGCGCACGCGAGATGAGCACGGCGTTGCGCTCGGCCGTTCGGCGATGCATCTGGACGTAATCATCCAGGGCCCGACAATGTCCCGATGCCTCGCGTCCGCGCCCTCGTCTCGTTCTTCGCCGCGCTGTTCCTGCTCGCGGCCAACGCCTCGGCGACGTGGTCGATCGTCGTGGTCAACCTCGCCACCGGCGAGGTCGCGGTCGGCATCGCGACCTGCCTGACGGGCTTCGATCTGCGGCCGAACACGGTGGTCGTCGTTCCTGGTCGCGGCGTCGCCGCGGCGCAGTCGTTCGTCGGGCCGCTGTCGCTGCGCGAGATCATCCGCGAGGGTTTCCTCAACGGCGATCCTGCCGCGGACATCCTGCTGCAGCTCGCCAACGCGGACAACAGCCACCAGATGCGTCAGTACGGCATCGTCAGCCTCACCGGCGGCGAGGTGACGTTCACCGGCAACGGCGCGGGCGCGTGGGCGGGCGGCGTCGTCGGCCAGAGCGGCAACTACCGCTACGCCATCCAGGGCAACGTGTTGACCGGGCAACCGGTCGTGACGGCCGCCGAGCAGGCGCTGATCAACACGCAGGGCGACCTGCCCGAGAAGTTGATGGCCGCGATGGAGGCCGCGCGGCTGATGGGCGGCGACGGGCGCTGCTCGTGCTCGGGCTCGAACCCGACCGCGTGCGGCGCGCCGCCCGCGAGCTTCACGAAGTCGTCGCACATCGCGCTGATGATCGTCAGCCGCCCGTCCGACGTCGACGCGCCGTGCAACGGCTTCCTCGGCTGCGGCGCGGGCGACTACTGGCTCGACCTCAACGTCGCCAACCAGCCGGCCAGCGCGCCGGACCCGGTGATCCAGCTGCAGGGCATGTACAACACCTGGAAGCAGAATCAGGTCGGCCGTCCGGACCACTACAACTCGACCGCGACGGTCAGCACCAACACGATCCGCGCCAACGGCCTCGACGAGGTCGTCGTGAACGTCGAGCTGCGCGACGCGCAGAACAACCCGCTCGGCAACAGCCTGCCGCTCGACGTCGACCTGGCGCTGCGCAGCACCGTGCCGGAGGTCAGCTTCGGGCCGGTGACGCCGCTCGCCAACGGCACCTACGAGTTCACGATGCGGGGCGCGCTGCAGTCGGGCGTCGCGGTGCTGGACATCTCGGTGACCGACGCGTTCGGCCGCGTGGGCGTCTGGCCCCAGCCGATGGTCCAGGTCGAGGACCTGTTCGGCGCCTGCGGCGCGGGCGCGGTCCCCGACGGCCAGGGCGGCGCGCTCAGCGCGCTGAAGGTGGACGGGCAGACCGGCGTCGACCGCATCGTCGACGTGGGCTTCGCGCAGCCGTTCACACTCACGCTCGACGCGCCGGTCGCGTCTCCGGGTGGCTTCCCGGTCGGAATGTTCGCGCTGTGGGCGCACAGCGGCATCCCGGCGCTGGGGACGACGCTGCCGATCTCGGGTTCGAGCAACGCGCTCTGCTTCACGCCGGCGCCGCTGCTCCCGGGCGCGCCGACCGGGCTGATCGCGGACTCGTTCGGCCTGGGCGCGCCTGTGGTCGCCGGTCCGGCGCCGTTCTCGCTCACGGTGCCGGGGCTGCCCGTGCTGCTCGACGCCGCGCTGCAGGGCGCAATGGTGGTCGACACGCAGGGCTCGTTCGCGGCGACCAACGCCGTCTTCCTGCGCATCAAGCCGCTGCCGCCGGCGTCGATCTCGACGGTCACGCCGTTCTCCCCGGTCGCCGGGCAGGTGGTGGCTGTCGCCGGCCAAGACTTCTTCCCGGGCATCGTCGGCGCGGTCAACGGGAGCATCGTGCCGGTGAACTACATCGCGCCGAACGCCGTGACGTTCACGATGCCCCCGGGCGTCGGCTGCGACGCGACGCTCGCGCTCGGCAACCCCGGCGGCCCGGCCGTGGCGACGTCGTTCAACGGGACCCCCGTGATCACCAGCTTGCCGTTCTCCTCGGGGCCTGCGTCGGGCGGCAGCACGATCGTGGTCGTCGGCCAGAACCTGATCGACGCCACGCTGACGATCGGCGGCACCCAGGTGACGCCGATCTCGCAGTTCATGACGTCGATCGTCGCGAGCACGCCGCCGGGCACGCCCGGGCCCGCGGCCGTCGTCGTGACCACGCCCACCGGCTGCCAGGCGAGCGCGACCTACACGTACCAGTAGCGCCGGCGGCGAGCCGGAAGTGCTGGCGGCGAACACGCAGTGCTGGAGGCCCGCGCGCGCCTGCGTCAGCGCGCCAGCGCGTCGAGCCAGCGGTGCGGCCGGCGCTGCGGCTCGGGGAGGTCGCGTTCGACGCGCCAGAAGCCCTTGGCGAACGGCGGGCCGCGCGTGATCCAGGCGACGTCGTCGCGCGTCAACTCGAACGCCTCGCCGACCAGCAGGTCGATGCGGGTCTGCAGCGTGCGCCGTCGCTGCGGCGCTGTCGCGGGTGCTGCGTCGGCGCACCAGCCCTCGGCCTGCGCGGCGCGCCAGAGCGGCTCGGTCCACGGCGCGGTCGCGCAGAGGCGCAGCGCAGCTCGCGCCAGCTCGTCTCGCGCGGCTTCGCCGAGGCGGGGAAGGACGCAGTCCTCGAGCACGAAGCGGTTGAGGTTGGTGCCGGCGAGCCGCATCCGGAGAGACCAGTCGAAGGGCAGCGAAGCGAGCGCTTCCGGTGGAACTTTCTTATTCAGCTTGACGTAGTCATCGAACTTGGCGGCGACCGAGCGCATCAGCGCTTCGTGCTCGCTTTCATCGCCCTGATCCTCGACGATCGTCTCGCACTCGGCCTC
>JBERSB010000152.1:0-3865 GCA_041236755.1 Luminiphilus sp.
TGGGCGATCTGCGACCGCCTCCGCCAGATCGTCAGCTCGCTCGAGTACGTGCCCGAGGAGCTCCAGGGCCTCGAGCGCGCGCTCGCCGACACCTACTACTGCAACTTCTCGGTGTTCCAGTCGGCGCCGGATCACTGGGCCGTCGGCCAGCTGTTCCCGACGATGCCGATCCATCGTCTGCACGAGCGCCCGACTCGGCGCGCGGTGCTCGCCGACCTCACCTGCGACAGCGACGGCAAGGTCGACAAGTTCATCGACCTCCGCGACGTCAAGAACGTGCTAGAGGTCCATCCGACGACGCCGGGCAAGCCCTACTACCTCGCGATGTTCCTGGTCGGCGCGTATCAGGAGATCCTCGGCGATCTGCACAACCTGTTCGGCGACACCAACGCGATCCACGTCTCGATGGACGAGGACTACGGCTACCGCATCGAGCGCGTGATCGAAGGCGACTCGGTCACCGAGGTGCTCAGCTACGTGCAGTACGAGAAGCAGGAGCTCGTGCGTCGGATGCGCCGCAGGCTGGAGGACGCGGTGCGCGCCCGCCGCCTCAACATGAAGGAGTCGGCGATGTTGATGCGGCGCTACGAGGAGGGGCTGGCTGCCTACACCTACCTCGTCGACGACGACGCGGAGCTCGACGCGGACGAGCCGGAGTCCGACAGACGCAGCGATAGTGCTGGCGAAGGCGCCGCGCCCGGCGACACTGTCTCCGGCGCGCTGTCCTGACGGGGCTGCGTCGCCGGCGGCCCCTGACGGCCGCGGTCCGAACTTTCGCCTGAATTCTACTGTGGGTCGCCTCCTTCCATGCATGCAGCCGTCTTCGTCGACTTCGAGAACCTGTTCCTCTCGCTCAAGAACCGTGAAGAGCTGAGCGGACTACGGATCCGCGAGCTCTCGCTTGGGATCCTGGAGCAGCTCAAGCAGCGGCTCCACACCGACAAGGCGCCTATGGTGCTCGGGCGCAGCTACGCAGCGTTCGACTCCTACCCCGGCATGGAGGTCGCCCACGACCTCGCGCTGATGGGCTTCGACCCGCAGTACGTGCTGGTCGGGCACGCGGGCAAGAACTCCGCGGACGTGCAGCTCGCGTGCGACGTCTGCCGTGTGCTCTACCGTCGCCCGGACATCGACGCGATCGTGATCGTCAGCGGCGACCGCGACTTCATCCCGATCGCGCGGCAGGTGCTCGAGGAGAACCGCGAACTGCGCGTCGTCGCCATCCCCGACAGCACTTCGGGCGACCTGCGCATGCGCGTCGGCGCCGACCGCTTCTGGAACGCGCTCGACCTCATCGACATGGAGGCGAGGCCTGCGCCGCCGGCGCCTCCGGCCGAGGGGGCCGCCGCGCCGCCTGAGGTCGTCGAGCCCGCCGTCGCCGAAGCGGCGGCGCAGCAGGTGGACTCGCACAAGGCCGCCATCGTCGGGCACATCCCGGTCACGTGGCGGACGGACGAGCTGCCCCAGGACGCCGACGTGAGCGCGCGGCTCGACGAGTGCCTCGAGCTGATCCTGCGAGCGCAGGCGCGGCACGGCAGCGCCGAGGTGTGGCTGTCGCCGTTCCTCAAGGGACCGATGAGCCAGCACTTCAGCGGCCTCGTGCACCC
Organism: Luminiphilus sp.; assembly: GCA_041236755.1. GTDB lineage: Bacteria > Planctomycetota > UBA1135 > UBA1135 > UBA2386. The sequence continues at coordinate 1,608 of JBERSB010000152.1, forward strand.
CGAGCGTCGCGCGCTGATCAACGAGCTGCGCCACCGGGGAGCGATCCGGATCGAGGAGCGCGAGAACCAGTACGCCGACCACCCGTACTCCGTGATCGTGCTGGACCACGCCAACCCGCTCGTGCGGTCGGCGTCCGAGCGCGCGAAGCAGGGGGAGGAATCGAAGGGATGAACCGAATCGAACACGTCAAGCTCTCGACCGCCGCCGCGGTGGCCCTGGGCGCGCTCCCGCTCTACGGCCAGTCGTTCCAGGACCTCGTCGACGCGCGCAACGCCGCGCAGCCGTTCTCGTCGATCTTCCAGCTCGAGCTCGGCGCGATCGGCACGCACGCCGAGGGGCGTGACGACCTCAACGCGACGCGCGGCCTCGAGAGCGAGATCAGCTGGGACGCCAAGGCCTACTTCCGCGACGAGCAGTTCGCCGGCCGCCGGGGCACGCTCGAGGCCTACGCCGGCCGCGACGGCATCTTCGCCGGGTTCACCGACGGCTCGCTGATCGGCGACGACACGCTGACCCGCTTCGAGGTGCACGCGAGGCCGTGGATGTTCTACCGCGACGGCTTCTACGCGGCCGACGAGCTGCGGCAGGGCGGCTTCTACGAAGGCTCCGACTACGAGACCTACCTCGGCTTCGGCAAGGAGGCCCAGGACGGCCTCTACGTCGAGTTCGGGCCGTATTACCGGACGCTGGAGTTCCGCAGGTCGGACCTCACCTCGCCGGACTACACGATCCCGGACGACTACGACGCCTACGGCGGGCGCATGTACCTCGAGCAGCGCGCGGTGCAGATGGACCGCCGACTGGGTATGCCGCAGCAGGGCTTCGTCCTTACCGTCATCGGTGAGCGCGAGTGGAACGACAGCTCCAAGTCGTTCGGCACCTCGCTCAACGGGACGACGCTGCCCTCGGCGCTGTGGCGCGCGCGCGGCCGCCTGGAGTGGTACGTGCCGGCCTCGGACGGGCTCACCTGGGAGGTCTTCGCCTCGGGCGGCGTGCAGGACGAGCGCGATCGCATCACCAACGCCGAGGGGCAACGGCCGCTCGGCTACGAGTGGGGCGACGGGCAGCTCCGCCTGCGGTGGCTCGTCGGCTCGACGCTGACGATCACGCCGTTCGCCAACCTGCAGTATTCCAAGACGGTCGACGAGTTCGGCACGGGCTCGAACAGCGACTTCTTCTACGGAGGCGGCGCGGAGACCTACTGGCACCTGGGCGACTCGCTGTCGGTGCACGGCTACTACTCGTACATCAACAACGAGAACCGCCCGTCGATCCGGATCGACCGCGACGTGCGCGGCGAGCACATGTTCTACCTGGGCATGGTGGTGCGCTTCGGCGCGTCGCGCCGTTAGCCAGAGTGCTGCTGCAGCCACAGTGCTGCTACAGCCACGTGCCCGCTACTTCGCGCGCCAAGCGGAGTAGACCGTCTCGGTCTGGCGCTGGCCGTCGTTCCAGCTCGTGCGGCGGCGGTGTGGCACGCGCAGGCCGCCGACGTCGCGGTAGTCGCTCCACTCCTCGCGGATGTGCGTGAGCGTGTCGTCGGCGAGCCGCTCCCACGACTCGACGACGCGGATCAGCAGCGACTCGGTGTCGAGGTAGAGGCGCAGGCGGTCGAACTCGTCGCCGACGGCCTCGAGCACGTATAGCTCGCGGTCCTCGACCTGCCGCACGGCGATCGGGCGGAAGCGCATCGCGCCGCGCTGGTGTGCTGCGAGCAGCATCACCGGGTGCCGCATCATCTCGTGTCGCAGCAGCACGGCCTCGCGCGGCGTCAGCGACTTGCGGACCTCGCCGAACTCCTCGTAGGCAGCGTCCTTGGCGACCGACGTCGACACCTCTTGACCCAGCACGGACCGCTTCCGCGCCAACGCGCCTTGCAGGCTCCAGGAGAGCGCGTCTTCCGCGACCAGCGCGTCGGCGCTGAGCACGCGCGCAGACGCCTCGAACCCGGCCAGGTCGCGGTAGACGACCTCGCCGCCGGTCGCGCCGCGGGCGCGCGACAGCCACGGATCGACCGCGGCGAGGTTCTCCGGCGTCGCCTCGGAGCGACTGGCCGGGTCGAAGCCGCCGGGCAGCATCTCGGTCGCGACCAGGCCCTCGACTCCGTCGGGGCGGTTCGGCCCGACGGCCACCATCCACGCCGGCGTCTGCGCGAACGCCTGGGCGGCGCGCCGCACGTCCCACGTCGCAGGGTCGGCCATGGCGGTGAGCTGGGTCATGATCGCCTCCGGCCGCCGGCCACGCAGCGTGAGGTTGG
>JBERSB010000153.1:0-2916 GCA_041236755.1 Luminiphilus sp.
CCGACACGATCCCGCTGCCGGACCAGAAGCTGCAGCGCCTCGAGGTCTGCTCCATGGCGCAGCTGCTCGCGCGCGCCATCGACCGAATCCACCGCAGCGAGAGCGTCAGCAAGCTGTTCGAGTCCGAACGGTAGTCGCTCTGCTGCATTCCCCGACCGTCTGTCCCCCAAACTGCAACCGACCAGAGTAGAGGAAACTCGATGGAAGTCGCCCGCATGAAGGCCGAGCGCCGTAGCGCCCTCGGACGTAACCACATCAAGAAGCTCCGCGAGGAAGGCTGGATACCCGCTGTCGTCTACGGCGGCGAAGGCAAGGAGTCGATCTCGATCCAGATCTCCGAGTGGGAGCTGGACCAGCACATCAGCAAGCGCCACAAGGTCTTCAACCTCGAGATCGATGGCCAGCAGGAGGCCGCCTGGCTGCAGGACGTCGCGTGGAAGGCCACGACCGACCGGCCGCTGCACGCGGACTTCCTGCGCATCGACCTCGACAAGCCGTTGGAGACCGCGGTCGAGGTGTCGCTGCTCGGCCACCCGGCGGGCCTGTCCAAGGGCGGCGCGCTGATCAAGGACAACATTGTCATCAAGGTCTCCTCGCTGCCCAAGGACCTGCCCGAAGGCCTCGAGATCGACATCAGCAAGCTCGACGGGGGCGACGCGATCCGGGCCAAGGACCTGGCGCTGCCCGACGGCGTGTCGCTCGCGGTCGACCCCGAGCTCTACATCTGCCGGGTGACCGGCGGGAAGTAGCCCGGCGACCAGGGGCTGCGCTTCTGGCGATCCAGGCCTTGCCCGGACCTCGCCCGCCTCGTAGCCTCTTCGCCCCTCCAACGCCGTCATGGGTTGGCATCGGATCGCACTCGGCATCGGAAACCCCGGCGCCGAGTATGAATCCACCCGACACAACGTCGGGTTCATGGTGCTCGACCTGTTGGCGGAGCGGTTGGGGCTCTCCTTCGCTCGCCTCGAGCGCCAAGGGCCGGACGGCTCGAAGCGGTTCTCGGGAAAGGTGAAGGCGCAGGTCTGCGAAGGGCGGCGCAAGGGACGATCGTTCCTGCTCGCCAAGCCACAGACCTACGTCAACCTGACCGGTGACGTGGCTGCGCCGCTGCTGCGGTTCAGCAAGCGTTCGCCGGACGCGCTCTTTGTAATCGTCGATGACCTGAACCTACCGCTGGGCCGGATGCGACTCCGGCCGTCGGGGAGTGCAGGGGGCCACAACGGCCTCAAGTCCGTCCAGCAGCTGCTCGGACCGGACGCATATCCCCGTCTCCGTCTCGGTATCGGACCAACCGTCTCGGGAGACCCCGACGACAGTTCCGAAGGTCGAAGCAAGGCCGCCGTCCTGCGAGGACGCGACTGGTCGGACTTCGTCCTGGCTCCCTTCCTCCCGGAGGAACAGGAGGTTCTCGGTCGCATCCTGGCTCGCGCCGCCGACTGCACGCAACAGTGGTTGGACGGCGCGGACCTGCCATCCTTGATGGGAACCTTCAACAGCTAGCGGGCGTCCGCGCGCGCTGCTGATCCACCCTGCCGGTGCTGACGCCGGCGTTCGGGCATCCGCCCGGGAGACAATCACTTGAACCGCACCCGCAACTACGAATGCATGTGCCTCCTCGACAACGGGGAGGTCCGCAAGGGCTGGGAGCCGCTGAAAGACGCGGTCGCCGGCCTGTTCACCAAGCACGAGGCCAAGGTCCTCAGCAACCGCCGCTGGGACGAGCGCCGCCTCGCGTACCCGATCAAGGGCCAGCAGCGCGCCACCTACCTGCTGCTCTACTTCGCGGCCGACACGCAGACCCTCCCGTCGATCCGCCGGGAGCTGGAGTTCAGCGAGTCGATGCTGCGCTACATGATCACCGAGTGTGAGGAGGTCCCGGCCGACGCGTACGAGCCCGAGGCCGAGTTCGACGTGAACGCCATCCCAGAGGACGACGCGCCCGAGGCCGAGGAGGCCCCCGAACAAGCAGCGGCGAGCGCTTCGGACGACAGCTCGGACGCTTCCGGTGACGCCGAGGGCGGTGACGCTGAGGATGGTGACGCCGAGGAGAGCACGGCCGACGCGGACGGCGGCGACGCCGCTGAAGGCGACGGCGAGAAGGCCGAGGCGGACGCCGCCCCGGAGGCCGCAGACACCGACGGTGAGGAGGACAAGCAATGAGCGCCAACGAACCCGCGATGACCGAAGCGCAGGGCGAGGCCAAGACGCCGTCGACCGGCGTCGCGCCGCGGCGCAGCCGCTTCGGCCGTTTCACCCGCCGCAAGCTGGTCGAGCCCGAAGAGCCGCTGGACTACAAGAACGTCGCCTACCTGTCGAAGTTCTTGTCGCCCAACGGGCGCATCCAGTCGCGCAAGCGCACCGGCTTCTCCGGCCAGAACCAGCGCAAGCTGGCGGCCGCCATCAAGCGCGCCCGCATCGTGGGCCTGCTGCCGTTCGTCGGGAGGATGTAGACGATGGAACTCCTGTTGAAGCAGAACGTGGAGCACCTCGGCCGCACCGGCGACGTCGTCGACGTCAAGCCGGGCTACGCGCGCAACTTCCTGTTGCCGCGCGGCATGGCCGTGCTCGTCACCAAGAGCACCATGGCCGAGGTGGAGCGCGCGCGCGCCCAGGCGCTCGCCGACGAGGAGGCCCGGGTGTCGGGCCTCAAGGACCTCGCGTCCAAGCTCGCCGACGTCTCGGTCACCATCGAGGGCAAGGCCAACGACGAAGGCCACCTGTTCGGCTCGGTCAACGTCCAGCAGATCGCGGCGTCGCTGCGTGAGAAGGACATCCCGGTCGACGACAAGATGGTGCGCCTCGAGCACCCCCTGAAGGAGATCGGCGTCTACGACGAGGCGGTGCACCTGCACGCCGACGTCGAGACGACGATCAAGGTCTGGGTCGTCCAGCAGAAGCACGACTAGCGGTCGATCG
>JBERSB010000154.1:0-2772 GCA_041236755.1 Luminiphilus sp.
CACGACGACGCGCGGTCGCGCGACCTCGATCACCGCCAGCTGTTCGACCTCGGCGACGAGGCCGAACCACGCGGGCCGCAGCGCGACGGCGGCGACGCCGCTGAAGACCAGGATCGTCGCCGCGAGCGCGAAGGCAATGCTCCACGCCCGGCGGAGACCGCTGCCAGCGCCGCCGACCACCTCGAAGGGCTCTTCGGCCTCTTCCTCGGCGTAGATGTCGTGGCCGTCGACCCGCTCCAATGCCTCGGCGTGGTACTCCTCGGCGTAGGCTTCGGCCTGCTCGTCGTGCTCGAGGTCTTCGTTGTAGACCTCGTCGTCCTCGTAGCCCGAGGTGTCGTACTCGACCTCCTCCTCGTCGGCTTCGACGCCGAAGTGCCCGACAACCGCGTCCTCCGAAACAGGCTCGGTGACGTCGAAGCGGTCCCCGTCCGTGCCTGCGCCGTTCTCGACGATCTCCTCGAGCTCGTCGTAGGCAGCCTGGTCGGGCAGCAACCCTTCGCCTTCGGAGAACCCCTGCTCTTCTTGTCCGAAGACAGACACCGGGGTCGCGTCCTCGAACAGGTCGTCCATGTCGGCGTCGCCGGACAGCATGTCGAGCGGCTCAGCCCCACCGGCGGGAACATCGTCGGCGAGCGCCGACAGCGCTTCCAGACCGGCGTCGAGCGGCGCGTTCGCTTCGTCGACCGGCGCCGCCGGGGTCGAGAGCACCGGCGGCTCCTCCTCGTCGGCGAACAGGTCGTCGTCGAGCTCGTCGTCTGCGACGATCTCGAGGTCGATCTCACTGTCCATGGCCAGCTCCTCGCCGGCGTCGGGGTAGCCGCCGTCGGCTTCGACCGGCTCGCCTTCGGCCGCCGCAGAGTAGGCCGCGTCCACCGGCTCGTCTGCGGAGTCCTCGGCCGAGGCGAAGCCCTCGGCGCCGAGCACGCCCAGGTCCGCGCCCACGTCGTCCGTCGTGTCGTCTGCGGCGTCATCGACCTGCTGGCCCGCCGCGCGCGTCACGAAGCCTTCGGCCTCTTCGGCGTCCTGCGCGTCGCGCTTCTCGAGCGAGTCTGCGAGCTCGTCCAGTTCCAGCAGCTCGCCGTCCCAACCCGACGTGGCATCCTCCTCGAACCCGGGCGACTCGAAGGTCTCCGTGGCGACAAGGCCCTGCGTGTGGTCGCGGAAGAGCAGGTCGTCCTCGTCCTCACCGGACGCCAGGACGTCGTGCTCCTCCGATGCCTCGCCGGCGACGATTTCGTCCTGCTCCTCGGTCTGGTCGAAGAGCTTCTCGAGTTCGTCGTGATCGTCGACGAGGTTCTCCACGACGAAGTCGTCGTCGAGGAAGTCCGAATCGTCGTTGCTATGGGTGTCACCCGTCATGGCTGCTCCGTAGGTCCCCTGGACAAGAGACTTATCGGCAATCGGGGCCCTCGGAATGAGGGCTCCGCGCCCCCCCCTGCCCGGAGAGCCGCGGGGCGGGGCGCCGTCGGCCGGGGGCCCAGGGGCAGCCCTCAGGCGCGTTCGGCCGCGAGCTCGCGGGCGATCGCCGACGACGGCAGCAGCCGCCGCACGCCGCCGCGCAGCACCGTCAGCCCGAGCGAGTCGACATACTCGAGCAGCGGGATCAAGAACTTGCGGCTGGTGTCGAGGCCGTCGCGGAGCGACGGGATGTCCAGCACCTCGTCGTTGGCGAGGCAGTTGTCCCGGATGCGGTGGAGCACCGAGCGCACCGTCTTCGCGCCGTAGAAGTGCTCCCCCACCTTCTCGATGCGCGCCTCGTCCTGCGCGCGGTCGAGCAGCGACAGCAGGTCGTCTCCGCTCAGCCCTGCGACCTCGCCCAGCTCCGCGAGCGTCGGCGGCCGGAAGCCGCGCTGCTCACACGCGTCCAGCAGCCGGTCGAAGACTACCTGCTGCTCGGGTGGCAGCGGCCGCAGGCGGTCGAGGAACAGGATCTGGCCCTGGCGGCCAGCGCGAACGCGCCCCTGGTCCTGCAGCCTGCCGAAGACGAACTCCACCAGCTGCTGCGGCAGCGTGCGGGTGGTGCGGATGGCCGAGCGCTGGATCGACGCCGCCGCCGGCCGGCGCGCCAGGATCTTGTCGACGCTCGTCAGCAGCTCCCGCTCGCCCGCCTCGACCTGCGCGCCGAGGAAGACGCGCATCGCCCTGTCGTGGAGCGTCGCCGCTTCGACCTGCGTGACCAGCTCGACGACGCGTCCTTCGTCTACGCCGAGCGCCCGCGCGAGGTCGTCGACGGCGCAGCCGACAGGACCGGCCTGCTCCAGCTCGTGCAGCAGCCGCGCCTCGGGCTGGTCGCCTGCGTCGACGATGCCCTGGAGCTCCTGACCCAGGTCCTTGCGGCGGTAGCGGCCCGACTCCTCCAGCCGCAGGATGCGGCCGCCGCCGACCGTCACGACCGGGGTCTGGAGCCGCAGCAGGAAGCGGTCGCCGGGGTGGCATGCGACCGACTCGTCGAGCTCCAACCGCGCGACGAACTGCTCCTCCGGGCTGACGTCGTTGCGGTCGAGCAGCAGCAACTGCCCGAGCACCTCAACCGTGCCGGTGTGCAGCCGGATCGGGACCCGGTGCTCCAACGGCCCGGACCGCCGCGTCAGCGTCAGCTCGACGTCGACCGCATCCCCGCTACCGAACTCGCCGGGTGCTGCTGCGACCATGCCGCGGTGCACGCCCGCCTCCTTGGCGTCCGGGACGCTGAGCGCCGTGCTGTGACCCGCGACGGCCTCGTCGACCTTGCCGCCGTAGGCGTGCAGGCCGCGGACCTTGATCCGTTCGCCG
>JBERSB010000155.1:0-4098 GCA_041236755.1 Luminiphilus sp.
GGCCACCGGTAGATCGACACGCTCTCCACGCCGGTGAACGTGAGGTTGTCGTCCCAGACGAGCCACGTCTGTCCGTCCACGTGCCAGCCGGAGAGGTTGGTCTGCGCGCTCGCGGCGGGCGACAGCGCGCCGGCGACCGCGAGCGCGAGCGCGGCGACGGGGAAGCGGATCATGGCGAGCACATCTACGATGATACGACGATCGCGAGCTCCGTGTCGGGCACGGCGCCCGTTCGGGGACGCGCCGATGCCGTTGGGTCCACCGCAGCTGCTCGTCGTGGCACGAGGCCCGCGCGCGCCTTGCTTTCGTCAGCCGGCGCTGTCCTCGGGCCGGTTGCGACCGAGGCGCTCGTGTACGCCTACGAAGTCGTCGCCGAGGAACGATGCGGCGAGGTTGACGTCGCCCGCGAGCAGGGTCGCCGCCATCACGCAGGCCAGCTCGCGCGCCGAGCGCGCGCCGATCACGCGCTGGCCCTCGGCGGCGGTGCCCTTGCCGGTGCCGCCGCCGATCGTCGCGGCGTGCAGGTTGGGCAGGTCCAGCGACGCGTAGAGGTCGCCGCCGTCGTCCTCCAGCGAGAGCGTGCCGACCGCGCTCTCGGCGACGTAGGCCGCGTCCTGACCGGTCGCGACGTAGACTGCGGCGAGGCCGTTGGCGATCTGGATGGCGTGGTTGGCGGTGCCCATCCGGGCGTAGGCGAGCTGGTAGCTCGCCCAGAGGTCCGCGAGCTCGGCGGCGGTGGTCTTGAGCCGCGCGGTGACGACGTCCTTGGGGATGCGCGTCTCGGCGACGACCCACTTGCCGCGCCAGCAGCGCAGCGACGCGCGCTTCTCGACGTCGTGGCCGTGCAGCAGCACCTGGCGAGCGCCGGGGATCTTGGCGAGCAGCGGCGCGGACGCGCGCGTCACCATGTTGATGCCGTGGGCGTCGCCGGTCGTCATCTCGAGCCGGAGCATCAGCCGGCGGCCCAGCAGCTCGTGGGTCAGCGAAGTCACCGCGCCGTGCGACGTCGTGGCTTCGGCCGCGGCGATCAGCTCGGCGCGGTGCGCGTCGACGTAGCGTCCAGCGGCCGCTGCGGCGGCCGCGTCGTCGAACGTCAGCAGCGGCCAGACGGCGAGCCCGTCGCGCTGGACCGACGCGTGGATGCCGTCGACGCACGCGCGCAGGCCGCGTTGGTAGGACGCGACCATCGAGCCCTCGGTCGTCGCCATCGGCACGGCGTAGTTGCCGATGAAGTCGCCGCGCAGCGCGACCGGCCCGACGACGCCGACCGGCACCTGGGCGTAGCCGAGCATGCCCTCGACGTTGCCGCGCGCGGCCTCGGGCGCGACCGGCGCGCCCGCGAGGTGGGGGAGCTCGCAGCCGGTCCAGCTGCGGCGCGCCGCGAGGATCTCGGGCGAGAGGTCGTCGTCGGGGTCGCGGGGCGGCGGTCGGTCGGGCATGCGCGCAGTCTACGCCTGCGCTGCGCGCCTTCGCGCTGCGTCGTGATTTGTGTGGCCGCGCGCGCGCGTTGGCTGCATCTTCGCCGTCGCTGAAAGGCGGGACGGCCCGCCGTGCGCCGAGCTTTCGCCATGACCCGAACGCCCTCCCGCATCGAAGACGCACAGACGACCGACGACCTGTGGCGGCTGATGCTGCGGCGCGTCCCGCCGATCGTGTCGGAGTACTTCCGCGGCGGCGCCGACGCCGAGACGACGCTGCGCGGCAACGTGCGGGCCTTCCAGCAATCGCTGACGACCGCGCACGGCGCGCAGAAGTTCCCGGCGCTCGACATGGGCACCGAGGTGGTGGGGCAGCGGCTCGACGTGCCGTGGTTCGTCTCGCCGGTCGGCAGCCTGCGGTCGCTCTACCCCAAGGCCGACGCGGTCGCCGCCAGGGTCGCGGGTGAGCACGGCACGGTCATGGCGCTGTCGACGCTCTCGGGCACGCCGATGGAGGAGGTCACCGCGGCGTCGACCGGCGGCTGCTGGTTCCAGCTGTATCTCTGCGGCGGTCGCGAGACGGCGCTGCGCGGCATCGCGCGCGCCAAGCAGGCCGGCTTCCGCGCGCTGCTCCTGACGATCGACACCGGCGTGTCGGGGCTGCGGGCCCTGCACGCGAAGATGAAGCCGATGCAGGCCGCCGCCGGCTTCGGCGGGCTCGGTCCTGTCGACTGCGTCAAGCTCGCGGCGCGCAAGCTGTCGCTCGGCCCGCAGATGATCACGCGGCTGCCGTGGCTGTGGAGCCACTTCCGCGACGGCGGGCTGATGCACTTCGTAAACGTCGTCGACGACAAGGGCGAGCCGATGCCGTACGCGGACATCGGCACGCAGCTGGCGGCGAGCGCGGTCACGTGGGACGACCTGCGCTGGATCAAGGACGCGTGGGGGGAGGAGTGTCCGCTGATCATCAAGGGCGTGCACTGCGCCGAGGACGCGCGCAAGGCCGAGGAGCTCGGCGCGACCGGCGTCATCTGGTCCAACCACGGCGGCCGGCAGCAGGACCGCGTGCCGCCGACGCTGCACACCGTCGCGCAGGAGATGCCGCGCGTGGGCGACTCGAAGCTCGACTTCATGATGGACGGCGGCGTGCGCAACGGCACCGACGTGCTGATCGCGCTCTCCTACGGCCTCAAGGCGGTCGGCATCGGCCGCGTGACGGCCGCAGGCATCGGCGCGGGCGGCTACGCGGGGCTCAGCAAGGCCTTCGAGATCCTGCGCTCGGACCTGGACCGCGCGATGCGCCTGGTCGGCGTGGCCAGCGTCGCCGAGCTGCGCGAGCGCGGCAGCGAGCTGCGCCGCGAGAGCCTGATGCAGGGCGACGGGCACCTGCCGCCGTTCGTTTTCTGAGCGATCGGGCCGTAACGCTGCGAGCAGTGCTGCGTAGTAGGCGTTCGGCCGCCGCGACGGCGGTCCCCGCTGCGTTGGGGTTTTCCCGTACCTCCAACGCCTCCGTCGAGACGAGCTCTCGATTTCTAGCAGTTTCTATTCAGTCGCTCTGAGTGGCTCGTCGAAAGCGGAGGTAGCAGACAACCACGGTCACTCGGGAGGAACGATGATGAAGGACGAACGAAGGGTAGAGGAGACGGAGCGCGACGGCGTGATGGAGCGCGGCAGACGCGAGTCGCTGCTAGACGAGGCCCGCAGCGCGGCCCGCGAGCTCGACCACCTGGTGCGGCGCGCGCGCCACGAGGCGCCCGAGGTGCACAGCCGCCTCCGGACCGCGCTCGAGGCGCTGCAGCTGCTCACCGCGCGGCTGTCGCTCGACGACGAGTTCCGGAACAACTAGGCCCGCCGAGAAAATCTAGCAAACGCGCTCATGTCCCTCGTCGATTCGGCCGATGTCATTGGCCACATGGCCCGCGAGATCGAGATCAAGATCGGCCCTGTCGCCCTGACCTGCCGGGGCGACGTCGACGCCGCCCAGCTCGACGACGTGCTCCGCTCCCTGCGCCGGCAGCTGCCTGAGCTGATGGCGACGGCGGCGGCCCCCGACGCGCCGACCTCGGCCGAGCTGCTCGAGCGCTCGTCGGCCAGGACCCACGGCGACAAGGCCGGGGTCGTCGCCTACTGGCTGGAGGCGCACGGCGGCCGCAGCGAGTGGCGCAGCGGCGACGTGGTCGACGCGCTCGCCGCGGCCGGCGAGGAGCCGCCGAAGAACATCACCGACACGCTCAACCAGAAGCGCGACAAGGGGTTGTTCGAGGTGCACGACCGGCGGTGGCGGCTGACCGACGAGGGGCGCGGCTGGGTCAAGTACGGCCTGCTCGCGCGCGCGGACGTCGACTAGCGCAGCCCGTGGCCGCTTGCATCCCGGCGCGGTCCGGGCGCGAAGCTCGGCTGTGTTCGATCCGGTCGAGGAGCGCTTCATCGTCGACGCCGAGCGCGCGCTGGGCGTGCGCTTCCCGGCTGGCTACCGGGCCTGGCTGCGTCGGCAGAACGGCGGCGAGGTGCAGATCGACGAGGAGTGGTGGGACCTGCACCCGGTCGCGGACACCAGCGATCCGCGCCGCATCGGTCCGACCTGGGACCACGTGTGCCGGCAGACCGAGCAGGCGCGGCTGCTGGGGGGCTTCCCCGAGGCGGCCGTCGCGATCGGTGACGACGGCTCGGGCGACCGGCT
>JBERSB010000156.1:0-2902 GCA_041236755.1 Luminiphilus sp.
CTGCTTTGCGGGTTATTGCGACTGGCGCGCACCGAACAAGAATGAACTGATTACGCTCGTTGATAGTGAAGTATTTAACCCGTCGATCAACCTTGCCTTCAATCAGTGCTCTCCCCCCTGCAGTGACGTGACCGACCCCGCCTGCAGCTGCACTGCGGGGGGGGGCTATTGGTCCGCGACTACGTCTGCGCCCAGTCCGCCGTACGCCTTGCTAGTGGACTTCGCCAGCGGCAACACGGGCTCCGCCAGCAAGTTCACCGGCTTACATGTTCGTGCTGTGCGTGCCGGCTCATGAGATTGAAGGACGAGGTAGACACGATGCACTTTCCGACACGCCGAGCGTTCACCCCGCCGAACACGACCGCAGCTCGCTCCCGCACCTGGATGGCGCTCGCGCTCGCGGTCGTCCTCGGAGCGACCTCCGCGGCCGCCGACGACTTCGAGGTCACGCGCACGGACGATCCGGTGCCCGACGGGTGCGTCTCCGGGGTCGACTGCTCGCTGCGCGAGGCCGTGATCGACGCGATCGACCTCGCAGGCGACGACCGTGTGCTGCTCGCGCCGGAGACGTACACGCTCACGCTCGTGGGAGCCGACGAGGATCTCGGTGCGACGGGCGACCTCGACTGCAGCGACTTCGGTGGGGACCTCGAGCTCCGCGGGCTCGGCGCCACACCCGCGGACACCGTGATCGACGCGACCGGGCTCGGCGACCGGATCCTCGACCTGCTCTCGTGCGACGTGAGGATCCTCGACCTCACGATGCGCGGCGGCAACGTCGCCGACTTCGGTGGCGCGATCCGAAGCGTTCGAGAGATCACGATCCGGCGCGTAGTGTTCGAGGACAACACGGCGGGGTACGGGGGTGCGATCCACGCCTCGGGCAGGACCGGGCGCGTCACGATCGAGGACAGCGCCTTCCGGGACAACCGTGCCACCCGCGCGGGCGCGATCTTAAACGAATTCGAGTCGACGGTCGTCGTCGCGAGGTCCAGCTTCACGGGGAACGTGACGACGGGCCGGGGCGGCGCGATCTACAATGAGGACGAGGCGGCCTTCACGCTCATCGACAGCCACCTCGAGAACAACCGCTCCGAGGACGCGGGCAACGGCCGGGACGGCGGCGCGATCTTCACGCAGAACTCGAGCAGCTTCACGATCGTCCGCAGCACGATCGTCGGCAACCTCGCCGAAGAGGCGGGCGGCGCGATCTTCGTCCAGAACGACAGCGCGCTGACGATCGTCGAGTCGACTCTCCGCGGGAACCAGGCGCTCGGCACCGAGGACTTCGACGGCGGAGGCGCGATCTACTGCAACAACGACTCGGCGCTGATCATCGAGCGGAGCACCTTGAGCGGCAACCACTCCGAGGGCGACGCGGGAGCCATCTCACGGAACAACGACGGGCAGCTCCTGATGCGGAACTCGACCGTCAGCGGCAACACGGCAGGCCGAAACGGCGGCGGCCTCGTGTTCGACAGCTTTGGGGGCAGCGGCCACGTCGCGATCGAGAGTTCGACGATCACCGACAACTCGGCGGGCGGCCAGGGCGGGGGCGTCTGGCACGAGGGCGACCCGGCGATCGAGTCGAGCTTCCTCAGCACGATCCTCTCGGGCAACTTCGCGGCCGGCGTGCCCAACGACTGCGACACGGACGGGGTCGGCGTGTTCGTATCGAAGGGCTTCAACCTCGACGGCACGGGCACGTGCGGTCTCGACCAGGCGACCGACCTCCCGGGCGCGGACCCGATGCTCGGCCCGCTCGCGGACAACGGCGGGCCGACACGGACGCACGCGCTCCTCGACGGGAGCTTCGCGCTCGACACGGGCTGGCCGAACCCGCTCGACCCGATGATCGATCAGCGAAGCGTCGCCCGGCCCCAGGGCGCCGCCCCGGACATCGGCGCGTTCGAGTTCGTCGAGCCGGAGCCCGCGGAGAACGTTTGCCAGTCGACCGCGGACGCGATCGAGGTTTGGAAGGAAGAGGTGCCCGTCGCCGCGTGCTCCGACAGCGACGATTCCGACAAGGTGTGCCGAGCGTGGGTCAAGACGTGCAAGCGGCTCGTGAAGGCGGCCGCCGAGTGCCGCACCACAGATCTCGGCAACATCGCGACGCTCGACAAGGCCGAGTGCCGGGTCTCGGACGGCGACGTCCAGCAGTGCAATGCCGACGTCATCGCCGAGTTCCAGCTCGCGAAGGCCGCCACCAAGACCGACAAGCTCGCAGGCCTCACGGCCTGCGACGAGTTCGCCACCGAGTGCCGGACGATCTGCGAGGGCGCGTCGGTCAGCGACAGGTGACCCGGAACTCCGACCGGCGGCAGGATCAGCCGAGCGTCGACCGCGCCCAGAGAACCGCGAGCGCGACGCCGACCCGGCGCTTGCGGCGGAGCGCCCGCGTGCGGACGAGCGCGCGCGCGCCGAGCCCCCGCGTCGCGCCCCCGCGCCGCGCCGGCCGAGATCCTGAGAGCGCCGCTAAGTAGAATGACGTATACCGGCGCCCCGGGGCTCCAAAGAGATTTCTGTTTTCTGCACTGTCCCACCCGTCCGGGTGGGCGGCATTCGTTGACGCAGAGTGAGCGCGCGGGATAGTCTCGCGAATCGCTCACGCGGCCCCGCGCCGCGCCACTCCACAAAAGCCCGCCCGAATCGTCAGATTCGTCCCGAGACTCGTCTCTTCATTCCCGCGCGCCACCGGGGAGACTCGCGCGCGTGGAGGTCCCTGGTACTGGCCCCTGCGTCGCTGTGCGCAGAGCCGGGCATTCCCTGGAGGGGGACACGAACCATGAAGACATTTTCAACCCGAACCACGACAGCGCTGTCGCTCGCGGCCGCGACTGGGCTGGTACTTTGCGGACTGAGTCAGCCGGCGCAGGCCGGCGACCCTGGGGTAGCGTGCGAG
>JBERSB010000157.1:0-2790 GCA_041236755.1 Luminiphilus sp.
CGGCCGGCTCGTCGACAAGCTCGACGAGCTGCAGCTGCGCGACGACACGCTGGTGCTCTTCGTCGGCGACAACGGCACCTTCCGCAGCCTGCGCAGCAAGTTCGGCGACAAGACCATCAAGGGCATGAAGGGCCGCACGACGGTCTACGGCACCCACGTCCCGATGATCGCGAGCTGGCCGGACCGGATCACGCCGATGGTGGTCGACGACCTGGCTGACAGCACCGACATCCTGCAGACGATCTGCGACGTCGCCGAAGTCGAGGTGCCGGCCCACCTGCCGCTCGACGGCCACAGCCTGTGGCCGCGGCTGCAGGGCGAGGGAGCGTCGCCGCGCGAGTGGATCTACTGCTGGTACAGCCCGCGGGGCGAGCCTCTGAAGGAGTTCGCCTACGACCAGCGCTTCAAGCTCTACCGCACGGGCGAGCTGTTCGACTACCGCAGAGATCCGCTGGAGAAGGCGCCGCTCCAAGGCAGCGACGAGGCGAAGGCGGCGCGCGCGAGGCTGCAGGCAGCGCTCGATCGCTACGAGGACGCGCGGCCCGAGCGGCTGCCCTGGCCGAACAACAACCGCGGGGCGCAGAACAAGGCGAAGAAGCCCAAGCAGCCGGAGAAGCGCTGAGTCGAGGCTGTCGCTCAGGCCCGGGGCGACGTGAGCTCAGCGTGCGTCGCGCCGTAGGCGCGCGCCCAGGGCGCTGCAGTCACGCCGTGCAGCACGACGCTCAGCAGAACCGTCGCCGCGACGACCGTGACCACCTCGTGCGCGACCTCGGCGCTCGCGGCCTCCACCACGACAAGCGCGTAGAGCAGCGACGCGATCCCTCGCGGGCCGAACCACGCCAGGAACGTGAGCGTCGCCCGATCCAGTCGTAGCCCGATCAGGCTCGTCACGACGGGCAGCGCCCGGACGACGGTCAGGCTCAGCGCCGCGTAGAGCCACGCATCGAGGCCTGCGTGTTCGAGCGCGAGCGGCACCATCAGCGCGCCGAACGTCATGAAGGTCACCGCCGTCAGCAGCTGACCCTCGGTCTCGCCGAACTCGACGACGCGGCTGGAAGCCTCGCGGGCCGTGTTGCCGAGCACGAGGCCGCCGACGAACGCCGACAGGAAGCCGTTGCCGCCGAGCACTTCGGCCAGCGCGAACGCGAGCACCGCGAGCGCGATCAGCGTCAGCTGCTGGAAGCCGCGGGTCATCCAGCTGCGGCGGTCGGCGAGCGTCACCAGCCGGCCGCCGAGCGCGCCGACGGCAGCGCCGACGAGGGGGCCCAGCATGAGCTGCATAGAGACGAACCGGGTCCAGTAGCCCGCGCTGGAGTCGTGCGTGTGCTCGAGCTCGAACGCATAGAGGCACAGGAGCACGACTGGCAGCGCGATGCCGTCGTTCAGCCCGCTCTCGACGCCGAGCGCCTCGCGGATCCGCTCGGGCACGGCCCGGTTGCTGATGACCGCCTGGCCGAGCGCGGCGTCGGTCGGCGCCAGAATCGACGCGATCAGGCCGGCTTCCCACCAGCTCATCTCCGGGAACACGAGGCGCGCGACCACGGCGCCGAGCGCGATGGTCAGCGGCAGCCCGACGCCGAGCAGGCGCACGGGCATCGCAGCCGCGGTCCGCAGCCTGGCCAGGTCGATCTGGCTGGCGTCCACGAACAGCACGACGACGAGCGCGATCTCGGCGACGAGGTGCACCCACTCGGCCTGCATGTGCAGGTCCGCCTCGCCTCCGAGCAGCAGCGCGGCGAGGTAGCCGAACGCCGTGAACCACATCGGCGCGGTCAGCACCGTGTTCGCCGTGCGCTGAGAGACGGCGGCGTAGCCGAGCACGCCGAGCGCGCCGAGCGCGAGCGCCTCGACCACCTAGGACGTCTCCTCGCGATCGGCGCCGGCAGCGCGGGTCACGTCGCGCCCTGCTCGTAGTCCAGGCCGCTGCCGGCCCAGTGCGCCATCCCGCCGCGGATGTTGGTCACGTCCGAGAACCCGTTCGACGTCAGGATCTGGCACGCGACGACGCTGCGCACGCCGTGCTCGCAGTAGACGAACCAGCGCTGCTGCGGGTCGAGCTCACCGAGCCGCTGCGCCAGCTCTTGGACCGGCACCAGCGTCGCGCCCGGCAGGCGGTGGCTCTGGTGCTCGGGCTGTGTGCGCACGTCCAGCAGCCGGATCTCGGGGTCCTGCTGCAGCAGCTGCTGCGCGTCGGTCGGCTCCAGGTCGTGGTGCTCCATGGTCGGTTCAGTCGAGGTGGCCGCGGTCGCTGTCGCCCATCTCGACCGCGCCTGAAGGGAAGTACTCGCTCCAGCGTCGGGACACCAGCTTGCTGGTGTCGGGATCGCAGAACAGCTCCTTGGGGTAGTTCGGCTTCATGCGCGCGTCGACGACCACGGGCGGCGTGTAGCTCGGCTGGCTGCGCACCAGCTGCAGGTCCCTCGCGTGCAGGTCGGCCGCCGGCTCGAAGCGCGTGAACGTCGTCCAGAGGAAGTTGACGCTTGAGCGCGCCGCCTGGTCGGCGTCGTCGCACAGCACCACGAACGGCCAGTCCTCGACGCTGTCGTGCTTGCTGAGCACCGCGGCCGCGTTCGGGTCGTCCTCGTAGCGGGGGCCCTGGACCACGAGGCAGCCGCCGCAGTAGACGTGGGCCTTGGGGAAGCCCGCCGGCAGCTGGCCGGAGAACGCGCGCGGCAGGTCGCGCACCGGCTCGCCGAGGCCGAGCATCACGCCCTTGCTGCCCTTGTTCACTTCGGGCCCCGCGTAGTCGAGCGTGTCCATCGACAGGCTGCCGAACACGTAGAGGTCGGT
>JBERSB010000158.1:0-4004 GCA_041236755.1 Luminiphilus sp.
GCGCCGGCGCGGCTCGGTCAGGCGGCGTGTCTGCTGGCTACGGGCAAGTGGCAGGATGCACACGACCTGCTGACGCTGATCGCCGACGAGGACCCGCTGCTCCGCCACCGCGCGTGGACGGGCCTCGCGCTCTTGTTCACGCGGCTGGGGCAGTCCGAGGCGGCGCTCGGTTTCTGTGACCGGGCGCTCGAGGCCTCGCCTGGAGACGCCTACGCGCTCTACCTGAAGGGCCACAACCTCCGCGTGCTCGGCCAGTTCTCGGCTGCCGAGGAGGCGCTGGCGCAGTGCCTGCGCGTGCAGGACGACTTCCTGCACGCCATCGCGGAGATGTCCGCCGTGCAAGACGGGCTCGGTCGGAGCTCGGGCGGCACCGACCAGGCCGCCGCGTGGATCGCGGCCCGGCGTTACCAGGACCGGGCGTGTGAGCTCGCGCTGGAGCCGGAGCTGGAGTTGCTGGAGCTGCAGGCGCTGCGCGCGTTCCAGGCCGCGGATTGGCGCAGCGCGCGGCAGGCCTTCGAGGCCGCGCGCGACCTCGGTGGCAGCGACCGCGCGCGCGGCTACGCGAAGTGCGCGCTGGCGGTGGTCGCCTACAGCCGCAACCGCGTCGACGAGGCGGTGACCTCGCTCGAACGCGTCGAGCGCGACCTCGGCCGCGACAGCGAGCTCGGCAAGTGGGCGGGCGCGACGCTGTCGGCGATCGAGGTCCACGCCCAGAAGGAGGCGCTCGGCGACAGCTTCGACCGCGACCAGCTCGGCGAGCTGTGGGACTGCGACGCCGACAAGGGCCTCGGCGCGCGCATCCGCGACGGCCGGCTTGTCTTCAAGGGCTCGTTCTCGACTGGCGGCAGCGGCGAGGTGTTCGCGGAGCGCAACGAGGCGATCCCGCGCGGCAAGAACTTCCTCGCGACCGGCGTCGACGTCGAGGTGTTGCCGGGCACCGACGTCAGCGAGTCCTGGAACGGCCTCGGCATCGAGATCCACCGCGGCAGCCAGGGCGTGGACTTCTCGGCGAGGGTCGGCGTCTACCAGGGCCAGCCGATGGTGACGGTGCGCGACGGCAGGGAGTCCGACGACAACGCGCCAGTGCGCAAGAAGCTCGCCCGCAGCCTGATGAAGGACGGCGGGCCGCAGGAGCTGGAGCTGCGGGTCGTCCCCGACGGCGCCGAGGACGCGCGCCAGCTCATCCTGCAGGTCTACTTCAACGACGCGCTGGTCCACACGCAGCAGCTCAAGCTGCTGACCCGGAGCACCAACACCGCGCTCAAGACGATCGTGTTCACGTCGGGCAACAAGCGCGCCATGACCGACGTGGCGTTCGACAACTACCGCCTGGAGCGGCGCAAGGAGACCCGCTGATGCGTAGCACAGCCACCGATGTCCGCGCAGGAGGCCTGCAGCCAGGCTTCACGTTGATCGAGCTGTTGATCGTCATCTCGATCATCGGCGTACTCGCGGCCGTGCTGCTGCCGCGGGTGCTCGACACGCGCGGTGCTGCCGACCAGGCGGCTACCGAGGCGACGATGCTGCGCCTGGAGACGGCGCTCAAGAAGTTCAACCGGGCGATGGGCTACTACCCCAGCGACGACCTGAGCTACCTCGACCGCAGCAAGAAGCCGACCTGGAAGGCCGACAACGGCAAGAACACCGGCATCGAGTCGCTCGTCGTGATGCTGAGCCAGGGCAAAAAGGAGGGCTCGAGCCTCTCGGACCTCGGCGACGCGCTCGTCAACACGGACGAGGACAGCCACGGCGAGGCGCTGCCGCTGCTCGACGGCGTGCGCAGTCGCTACGAGGTGGCGGATGCCTGGGGCACGCCGTTGGTCTACTTCAGCAAGCTCAACATGAGCCGGCCCCAGCAGGTGGTGCCCGCCGTGGGCGAGGCCTCGGTGACCGTCAAGGCGCGCAAGCGCGACGACGGCAGCTACTACGGCCAGCGCAAGTTCCAGCTGCTGAGCGCGGGCGCGGACCTCGACTTCGGCACCGAGGACGACATCGTCTGGCCCGCGAACTGACCGATGCGCGCAGCCCTCGAGACCCTGCGACAGCCGCGCAGCGAGGCGGGCTTCACGCTGCTGGAGCTGCTCGCGGTGATCGGCATCGTCTCGGTGCTGATGGGCGTCGGGCTCGGCTACCTCGGCCGCACCGACCCTGAGCTGGTCGCCGAGACGATCCTGCGCGGGGAGCACCGCGCCGCGCAGATGACGGCGCGCGCCGAGGGCGTGCCGACCGAGGTCTGGGTGCGACCGGGGGTCGAGAGCGAACCCGCGGTCGTGCAGTCGCGGCTGCTGGAGCCGGTGGTCTCGTTCCAGTTCGAGCCCGGTCAGCCGTTCCTCGACGAGCGGCTGCGGCCCGCGCTGTCGGGCGAGGAGGTCGCAGCAGGCCGCTTCGGGGCCGCGCGGCGGCCGCACGAGGACGACGAGCTGCCGCTGCTCCGCTGGCCGGTGCCGCCGCTGCTCGCGGACCTGCGCGACGGCTTCGTGCTCCGCCTCGACCTGTTGCTCGAGGAGCGGCGCGACTGCGTGCTGGTCGACATGGCTCCGATGCTCGAACTGCGCCTGGACGCGTCGCTGCGACCGGACGCGCGGCTCCGCGTCACCGACGGCCAAGGCCAGACGCAGCGCAAGACCGTCGAGAGCAAGCTGTCGATGCCGCTGCGGCGGTGGTCGACGCTCGAAGTCGGCTACGACGGCCGGTCGTTCTGGATCGACGTCGACGAGCGGGAGTTCGGCCGCGTCGCGGTCGAGGGCATGCCCGAGCAGGAGGCCGACATGACGCTCGACATCTCGCCGGTCGAGGCGCCGGTCGCGGGCGTGGTCGACGAGGTGCGGTTGCTGGCCTTTGCGTTCGCGTCGCCGCAGTTCCTGCCGGTCGAGCTGCAGCCGACGCAGACGTTCCGGTTCACCTACGACCGCCGCGGCGAGCCCGTGGCGACGCCGGTGATCCGCTACGAAGACCTAGACGGAGCGGCGTACGACGCGCCGGGACGCGGGGAGGGCGGTCGATGAGCGTTGCCCCAAGCCGCACCGCCGAGCGCGGGCTCGCGCTGCTGGCCGTGCTGTTCGCGCTGACGCTGCTGATGCTGCTGGCGCTGCCGTTCGCGGTCAGCATGAGTGTCGGCGCCGACGCCGCGATGCGCGACGTCGAGCAGACCGCGACCGAGCAGGCCTCGGCGAGCGTGCGGGATCTGCTGCTCGCCGACGTCGCCATGTCGCACCCGGCGTTCGACGAGACGCCGGACTTCGACAGCCTCGACGAGTGGCCGGTCGGCGTCGACCTGCCCGAGAGCTTCGACGCGCTGCGCGAGAACGGCCGCGTGCTGCTCGGCGGCGAGGTGCGCGACCTGCAGCGCTTCTTGTCGCTGGACTCGGCTTCGCCGCTGCTGTTGGCGAACGTGATCGGCACGGCCACGCGGCTGGCCGAGGACCTGGAGCCCGAGGCGACGACGATGGTCGTCGACGACGCGTCCCGGCTGCCCGAGCAGGGCTACCTCTGGCTCGCGCACGAGGTGGTCAGCTACGACTCCAAGGACGGCAACGCGCTGCTCGGCGTGCAGCGCGGGCTCTTGCAGGAGTACCAATTCGCCGACGGCACCGCGGGCGTGCGCGAGCAGTCGCTGGTGCTCGACTACCGCTGCGTGCTGGCCGCGATCTGGCCGTTCTTCGACCCCGACCACGAGGGGCGCCGGGTGCCCTACAAGAGCGTCGGCGAGCTGCTCGAGATCCAGCGGGCCGGCATGGGCTCGTTCACGTCGGCGGAGATGGACGCGTTCGCGCGGGTCTTCGCGGTCGACGCGCAGGCGGAGAGCGCGCCGTCGTGGGGGCGCCCCGTGCGCGTCTTCAACGAGCTGCAGGGCGGCCTTTCGCGCCGGCTGCTGGTGAAGTCGGCGGTGCACCTGGGGGCGGGCAGCACGGTGCGCATCCGCAACCTCGCGACCGGGCAGACCGAGTACGGTCTGCTGGCGCGCGCGTCCACGCAGCGCCAGGGACAGCAGCAGCTGCGGCTGC